>NZ_JBRREC010000087.1:0-21034 GCF_056760015.1 Stenotrophomonas sp. STEN029
CCCCGCCCCCCACGGGGCGCCCCCCCCCCCCCCCCCCCCCTCCCCCGTTCCCCCCCCCCCCGGCCCGCCCCGGCCCCCCCCGCCCCCCCCCCCCCCCCCCTGGCCGCGGCTCTACAGCCGCGACGCCAATGCTGCATCAAGCTGCCAAGAGCTACCCCTCCCCGACCCTCCCCTTGCCTGCGGCAAAGGGAGGGAGCACAGCACAGGACTCCTCCCATCGTCCGTTCCAGCTCCCAGCGCTAGAATGGCCACATGAACACGCTGACTTTCCGCCCTGCTACCGCCGCCGATATCCCGGCCCTGATCGACCTGGTCACCTCCGCCTACCGTGGCGATGCTTCCCGCGTTGGCTGGACCACCGAAGCCGACCTCCTTGATGGCCAGCGCATCGACGCCGCCGGCATCCAGGGCGATCTGGACCGCCCGCGCAGCGTGATCCTGCTCGCCGAGCAGGACGGCCAGCTGCAGGCCTGCTGCCATGTCGCCGATGAAAACGGCCACGGTTACTTCGGCATGTTCTCGGTCAGCCCCAACGCCCAAGGCGGCGGCATCGGCAAGCAGTTGATGCAGCGCGCCGAACAGCACGCCGCCGAGCAGTGGCAGCTGCCGACCATGCAGATGACGGTGATCGACTGCCGCGATGAACTGATCGCCTTCTATGAACGCCGCGGCTACGTGCGTACCGGCATCAAGAAGCCTTTCCCGTATGGCGATGAGCGCTTCGGCATCCCCAAGCGTGACGACCTGCAGTTCGAGATCCTTGAAAAGCCGCTGGGTGTTGCCGCATGAGCGAGACTTGGACCTTCATCTGTGCCAGCGAGGAACTGCTGCCGGGCGAAATGAAGACCGGCTTCGACGAAGTCACCGGCTCGCCGATTGTGGTGTTCAACCTGGACGGTGAGCTGTATGCGCTGGAAGACCAGTGCACGCACGAGGAATTCGAGCTGTCCTCCGGCACATTGGACCCGGATGAAGGCAGCATCGAGTGCATCCTGCACGGCGCCCGCTTCGACATCCGCGATGGGCGCGCCCTGTGCGCCCCGGCCTATACGGCGGTGCCCAAGTTCCCGGTCAAGCGCGAACACGGCGGCATCTGGTCGCGCGATGACCGCGACTGAGCTGGTCATCAATGGGGGAACCCTGTCCCAGCGGCCGAGACAGAGCACGGTATCTGGCCCCCGCTCCAGGGCAGTCCGAGCCCGCATGGCGTGATCCGATCTGGCGGATACCGGGCCGCTGCCGTGGACAGCCAATTCATCCATCGCGGCCGCCCCGTACCCGGAAGATAGCTGAGGTATACCCAGTACCTCAGAATTGAAAACGCAAACAATTCTCAATAAGATGCGCATCTGTCGCGATAACGCGAAATTAACGGTCTGCGCTTTTCCTCATGTCCTCCCCATCCGCCAAGGCTCAACTGCTGACTGTCGCCACCGTGCGGCAGCGCCTGCCTTGGCTGATGCTGGTATTCGGAATGTTGCTGGTCTGGGCCGTGGCGTTGCAGGCCAAGGCGGTGGTCAATGCCCCGCTGGCAATGGAATGCTTCGACCAGGTACTGGTTTCGCCTGAACCCGGTCATCCGCAGCACCCGCTGGAAATGGCCGCCATCAGCGAATCCGGCGGCGAGTCCTCCCGCCTGACCCGACCGCGCCCGGCAGCCATGCTGTCCAGCCCGGTTCCACTGGCCCTGTTTACCCCCAGCCGCATCTTCGTGACTGCCGCCAGCGACACGCTGCTGCGGCACGCGGTTGAACGCGCGCAACGCTATCCGTTGGCGCCCTACCTGCTGCTCAATCCCGGCCACGCCCCGCCGCGTACCCACGCCGCCTAAGCAGCAGCATCAGGCGAACCTGCGCGTTCAGCGCGCGCCGCCTTCGATACCTCCGCTTTCCACTTCCGCCCGCGGCGCCATCGGTCCGCCAGGCCAACCTGTTCCTTTTCCCCCGGATATACCCGTCCATGACCCATATCAAGACCCGCAAGTACGCCCCGCGCGCCACCATGCTCGCCACCGCCACCCTGGCTGCCGGCTTCTCGCCGCTGACCGCCTTTGCCGCCGAAGGCGACGCCGACTCTGCCAAGAACAAGGCCACCGATCTGGACAAGGTGCAGGTCCGCGGCAGCTGGTTCGCGCCGTCCTCGCCCAAGTTCACCGCTGAACTGCTGGATACGCCGAAGTCGGTGTCCGTGGTCACCGAGAAGACCATCCAGGAGATCGGCGCGACCAACCTGGTCGACGCACTGCGCATGGTTCCGGGCATCACCTTCGGTGCCGGCGAAGGTGGCAACTCCACCGGTGACCGCCCGTTCCTGCGCGGCTTCGACGGCCAGAGCAACATGTTCGTCGACGGCCTGCGCGACGTCGGTACGCAAACCCGCGAAGTGTTCGACCTGGAGCAGCTGGAAGTGGTCAAGGGCCCGAGCTCGGCCTACGGCGGCCGTGATTCCGGCGGCGGCAGCATCAACCTAGTCAGCAAGACCCCGAAGCTGAAGAACGAAACCAGCGCCAGCATGGGCATTGGTACCGACAGCTATGCGCGCGGCACCGTGGACGCCAACTACGTGCTCGGCGATGGCATCGCCGCACGTTTGAACCTGCTCAAGCACGAATCCGACATCGCCGGCCGTGATGCCGCCAATGTCAGCCGCTGGGGTATCGCGCCCTCCATCGCCTTCGGCCTGAATGGCCCGCTGCAGCTGATCGCCAGCCACTACCACCTGGAAACCGACGACCTGCCCGACGCAGGTGGCTTCCCGTACGGCGACCCGGCGACCAAGACCACCGTTGGCGCACCGCTGGTTCCGAACCGCAACAACTACTACGGTCTGATCGACCGTGACTTCCAGCGCACCCGTGCCGACATCAGCACCCTGGATGCCAGCTACTCGTTCGGTGAACACAAGCTGCGCAACATCGCGCGCCTGGGCAACACCAGCAATGACTATCTGTGGACCCAGCCGGATGACAGCAAGAACAATCCGAACCTGTATGGCACCCTGTGGCGTCGTACCAACAACCGCGCGATCGACACCAAGACCCTCGCCGACCAGCTGAGCCTGACCGGTGCCTTCCAGACCGGTGGCCTGAAGCACAGCTACAGCGCCGGTGTTGAGTACAGCGAAGAGAAGAGCAGCAAGGGCGGCTACAACATCGGCGGTGCCGGCACCAACAATCCGGTGGCTCCGACCAACACGCCCCAAGCCTGCAACCCGGCGTGGGGTACCGGTGCCGCCACCGGCTACAACTGCACCGATTTCTACAACCCGAACCCGAAGGATCCGTGGTCGGCCACCCACCCGGTGACCCGCACCAACAAGGCGCTGGATATCGAGCAGACCACCAAGACCAAGTCGGTGTATGCGTTCGATACCATCGAGCTGAGCGAAAAGTGGTTGGTCAACCTCGGCCTGCGCTGGGACGACTACGACACCGAGCAGGTCACCCCGGTCCTGAACAAGGCCCCGACCGTGCTGCGCAACAGCGACGGCTTCCTTAACTACCAGGCCGGCGTGGTGTTCAAGCCGACCGCCAACGGCAGCATCTACCTGTCCTACGGCACCTCCTCGACCCCGCCGGGCATGGACAGCGGTGAAGGCAATGACTCGATCAGCGCCGCCATCCAGAACCTGAAGCCGCAGGAAACCAAGAACTACGAACTGGGCACCAAGTGGGACCTGCTCGACAAGCGCCTCAACCTGACCGCCGCCATCTTCCACACCGAGATGAGCAACGCACGTGTCACCGTTGACTCCGGCAACACCGAGAACGCTGGCAAGAAGGCGATCAATGGGTTGGAGCTGGGTGTCAGCGGCCAGATCACCGACAGCTGGAATGTTTCTGCCGGCTACACCTACATGGACTCGGAGCTGAAGGACAACGGCTTTGTCTGCGGCGTCACCGTGCCGCGCGGCCAGCCTTGCCCGGCCGGCAAGTACATCGTCTCGCCCAACAACGGCAACATGTTCCCGAACACCCCGAAGCATGCCGCGACGCTGTGGACCACCTATGCCCTGCCGTTCGGCCTGACCATCGGTGGTGGCGCCAGCTACGTCGACAAGCAGTACGGCGATGCGGCCAACACCAAGTGGATCCCGAGCTACACCCGTTGGGACGCCATGATCGGTTACGCCATCCAGAACAACATCAGCCTGCAGTTGAACGTGCAGAACCTGACCGACAAGGTCTACTTCACCAAGGCCTATGCCTCGCACTACGCGAGCATCGCCCCGGGCCGCGCGGCCACCCTGGCGCTGAACGTCAAGTTCTGATCCAGGCATGACCAGCAACGGCGGCAGGTGCAAACCTGCCGCCGTTGTGCTTTCCGTCGCTGCCGCGACAGGCGACGGCAATCCCCAGCAATGGCTACCATCAGCGATCAAACGCCGATCAACGCCGGTCACAGGCAAAACTGATGTCCAACTCCTTTCCAAGCGATGCCGCCGCACTGGCACAGCAACTGCGGGACGACCCGCAAGGCACGTTCGCGCAGATCCGGGAGGCAGCACTGAGCGGCCAGCTGGATGCACAACTGCTGCTGGCCCAGCTCTACATCGAAGGCAAAGGCGTGGCGCGCGATGAACAGGCCGCCCTGCTCTGGTACGAAACCGCCGCCAACAACGGCAGCGCACTGGCAATGAACATGCTGGGCCGCTGCCATGAGCTGGGCCAGGGCTGTGCACCTGACGCCACGCTGGCGGCGGTCTGGTATCGCAATGCCGCCGAAGCCGGCCTGGATTGGGGCATGTACAACCATGCCAACCTGCTCGCCACCGGCCGTGGCGTGGCACAGGACCGGGCCAAGGCGCTGGCGCTGTATACACAGGCCGCCCACATGGGCCATGCCAAATCGATGAACCTGCTGGCACGGCATCTGGAAGACGGCCTCGACATCGAACGCGACCCGCAGGCGGCACTGGCCTGGTACCAGCGCTCGGCCGAAGCCGGCGATTTCCGCGGCCAGGCCAACCTCGCCTCCATCCTGCTACAGCAGGGCCAGATCGAGCAGGCCGTGCATTGGCTGCGGCTGGCGCTTGCCAGCGGCAGTCCCGCGTTCATGGCGCATATCGTGCCGGAACTGGCTGCATCTCCCCATCCGCAGATCCGCGCACTGGTCGCCTGAGCCAGGCCCCGAGGAACTTCAATGCTGCTGCATATCCCCAACGTACTCAGCCCCGAACAAGTCGCCCGGTTCCGTCAGAAACTCGATGCGGCCGACTGGACCGACGGTCGCGAGACCGTGGGCCACCTTGGCACCCACGCCAAGCGCAACGAGCAGCTGCCGGAGAACTCCCCTCTGCGCCGCGAACTCGGCGAGACCGTGCTGCTGGCACTGGCCAGCAATCCCACCTTCTTCAGCGCAACGCTACCGTTGAAATACCTGCCACCGCGCTTCAACCGTTACAGCGGCGGCGGCACCTACGGTTTCCATGTCGATGGTTCGGTGATGAACCTTGGCCAGGGTGAGCAGTTGCGCTCGGATGTGTCCTGCACCCTGTTCCTGTGCGAGCCGGAAGAGTACGAAGGCGGCGAGCTGATCATCGCCGACACCTACGGCGAGCACGAAGTGAAGCTGCCGGCCGGTGACCTGGTGGTGTACCCGTCCAGCAGCCTGCACAAAGTGCAGCCGGTAACACGCGGCGCGCGGCTGGCCTCGTTCTTCTGGGTGCAGAGCATGGTCCGCGACGATGCGCACCGGCGCCTGCTGTGGGAAATGGATACCTCCATCCAGCAGCTGACCCAAGATTGCCCGCAGCACCCTTCCCTGGTCAGCCTGACCGGGATCTATCACAACCTGCTGCGGCAATGGGCCGAGACCTGAATTCCTTCGCCCCGGCCTCAACGCGAAGCGGCAACAAGACCGTAGCCCGGGTAAGCGCAGCGCACCCGGGGCGCTTGGCGGAAGCCTGAAAGACCGGGCAATTCGTGCTCCCGTGTGCGCTGCGCTTACCCGGGCCACAGAACTGCACTTACCCGAGTCACCACAGTTCCCGCAGTGAAGCGCATGGCAGGAACGGCTTGATAAACGTCAAGTTGATAGCAATTCTCATTTGCAAAAGTTAACGAATCGTATCTACAATGCCGCACCGCGAACGCCGGCCTCTGTCGCCGCGTCCGCAATCCGGGGATACGAATGCAGCAACCACAGCGCCAGCACGCACAGCACAACGCCGTTTCCGGCGCTGTTGGCCTGCGTCCGCTGGCCTTGGGCATGCTGTTGCTGTTGTCGCTGCTGGCTGCCCTGTGCCAGAGCGGTACCCAGCTGTCCCGGCTCGGCCTGGCCCAGAACGGTCATGCCTCGGCGCCGGCCGAAGAACGTCAGGGCGGCGACCGCCACCTGGAAGAAGAAAGCCCGGCCAAACTGCGCCGGGTTGCACAGCTGCGCGCACCGCGCGCCGCCCTGCCCCTGCCAAGTGTCCAGCAGCTGCTGTCTGCCGCGGACGACTTCAGCTCCATCCGCACGGTCATCCCGGCATCCGCGCCGGTCATTGCCCATGCGCTGGCCAGCCCGCGCCAGCAACGCGGGCAGGCGCCACCGTTGAGCTGACGCTCCGCGCGTAGTCGTTTTCGCTTCACCCCTCTCTTCTTCCCAGCTCGCCCCTGCACGCGTCCGCGCCTGCGGTGGTGGCGGCTGCAACCTGCATTCCTTGATCGAGGTATTCCCATGGCCCTGCGCCAGCGTCACCGTGTGTCCGTTTCCCGCCACCTGCTCAGCCTCGCCGTGCTCGGCGCCATCAGCGCCAGCGCCCATGCCAACGGCAGCGGCGCGCCAACCACACTGGACAAGGTCGTCGTCACCGCCAGCGGTTTCGAGCAGAAGATCACCGATGCCCCGGCCAGCATCTCGGTCATCACCCAGGAAGAACTGGCCAAGCGCCCGTACATCACCCTGCTCGATGCCGTGCGCGACCTGGAAGGCGTGGACGTGGGTGAAACCCGCGACAAGACCGGCCAGGGCAGCATCTCCATGCGTGGCATGGGCTCGGACTACACGCTGATCCTGATCAACGGCCGCCGCCAGAACAACCATGGCGACATCTACCCGAACAACTTCGGCGGCAACCAGTTCAACCACATCCCGCCGCTGGATGCGATCGAGCGCATCGAAGTGATCCGTGGTCCTGCTTCCACGCTGTACGGCGCCGATGCGATGGGCGGCGTGATCAACGTCATCACCAAGCGCACCCTGGACAGCTGGCACGGCTCGGCCACCCTGGCGCGCAGCTTCGAGACCAACGACGAGTTCGGCGATGACCGCACCGTCGACCTGTTCGTCACCGGCCCGCTGCTGCCGGGCACGCTCAACCTCAGCGCGCGCGCCAGCTGGTATGACCGCGACGCCTCCAACCCGACCTACTCCTCGGTGACCGACCCGGCCGGCAACCAGCACAACCGTGCACTTGGCTTTGGCGCTGGCGGCAAGACCGTGGACAACACCAACAAGGCCGGCGGCATCACCCTGGCATGGACCCCGACCGAGGCGCAGACCATCACCCTGGACTACGACACCTCGCGCCAGGAGTACGACAACTCGATCAAGATCAACGACAACGGCGAAGAGGAATACCCGGTCGGCACGGTCGATAGCATCAGCAGCATCTGGCGCAGCAGCAACTTCTGCCGCAACGGTGTGGGCACCACTGCCGCCCGTTGCAGCGCCAGTGGTGGCACCTGGGCACGACGTGCCGATCCGCGCGTTGGCTATAGCGCGAGCCAGGAATTCACCCGCGATGCCTGGGCGCTGACCCACGAAGGCAAGTGGGGCTTCGGCAACAGCTTCGTCTCGCTGGCGCATGTGGCCACCAACAACGACGGCCGCACCATGCCGTTCACCGTGGCCGAGCGCGAGCACCTGCTGCAGATGATCGATGGCACCGGTACCTACGCCGGCATGAGCCTTGCCGACCGCCGTGCGCTGGCCGCCTCCACCTTCCTGCCGCGCCCCAAGCGCGTACTGGAGAGCGCGCAGTACACCTTGGACGCCAAGGTCGACATGCCGTTCCAGGCTGCCGGCGAACACGTTGCGGTGTTCGGCACCCAGGTGATCCGTGGCGAACTGACCGACGGCGTGTTCGGCACCGAAGCCGGCGATCCGGGCCGCAAGCAGGAACACAACATGTACTCGCTGTTCGCCGAGGACACCTGGACCGTGATCGAGCCGCTGGCGATCACCTATGGCCTGCGTTTCGACGACCATGAAGTATTCGGCGACCACCTGAGCCCGCGCCTGTACGGCGTGTACACCGTCAACCCGCAGTGGACGGTCAAGGGCGGTGTCAGCACCGGCTTCAAGACCCCCAAGACCACCCAGCTGTATGACGGCGTCACCGGCTTTGGCGGTCAGGGCACCTCGCCGATGTTCGGCAACCCCGACCTGAAGCCCGAGACCAGCACCAGCACCGAACTGGCGGTGTACTGGCAACACCCGGATGGCCACAACTTCAACGCCACCCTGTTCCACAACAAGTTCGACGACAAGATCTCCTCACAGCCCTGCGGCGCCGGCCTGACCCTGGCCTGCACCAGCACCGGCGAGTACGCCGATCTGGGTTATGCCACCAGCAGCAAGACGGTGAACATCGACGAAGTGGTGATCCAGGGTGCGGAAGTTGCTGGCCGCTGGGAGATCAGCGAGCGCTTCGGCCTGCGCGCCAACTACACCTACACCGACAGCGAACAGAAGAGCGGCGCACAGAAGGGCCTGCCGTTGGGCAACAGTGCCAAGCACATGGCCAATGCCACCTTCGACTGGCAGGTCAGCGACCGCTTCAACCTGTTCCTGACGGGTGAAGCGCGCTCCAAGCGCTTCAGCGGCGTCAGCGCGGTGACCGGCGAAGAGCTGTACTTCAAGGACTACACCGTGTTCCATCTGGGCGCCTCGTTCCAGGCCACCCAGTGGATGAAGATCAACGCCCGCATCAACAACCTGCTGGACCGCGACTTCACCACCTACCAGACCCGCTTCAATGATCTGGACGGCAGCGGCATCTACGGTGACGCCACCAACGAGGTTCTGTTCGAAGACAACTTCAACAACAAGGACAAGGCGCGCAGCTTCTGGCTGAGCGTGAACCTGAGCTTCTAAGCACGACGCCCCCTCCCTTGTGCGCAGCACAGGGGAGGGGTTCCCCGTGTCAACGCCGCACATCCTCAAGCGTTACCAGCACAAGCAGAACCGCCCCCCTCCTTTTCACGAAGTGAAGGGGAGGGCTGGGGAGGGGTAGCTTTTGATCTTGCTCCCAGCTTCAGGCTTGGGGCCATAACCATGGCAACAGCCAGATCAAAAGCTACCCCTCCCCAGCCCTCCCCTTGCCTACGGCAAAGGGAGGGGGCGAAGCACCTTTACAAATTGCGAATCATTCTCATTAGTGCTCTAATCGTCGTCCTTCCATAATCCCGATTCCCGTGTCCGCAGACCGCAGCACCGCCACCACCGTGCAACAACAGGCCAGCCGTGGTTTCTGGTTGCGCACCCTGCATCAGTGGCACTGGATCAGCTCGGCGGTCTGCCTGATCGGCATGCTGTTGTTCTCCCTGACCGGCATCACCTTGAACCACGCGTCCAAGATCGAAGCCAAGCCGCAGGTGCAGAACCAGCAACTGGAACTGCCCGCACCGGTGCTCAAGGCCCTGGGTGATCGCGAAGACGGCAATGCGCCACTGCCTGAGCGCGTGGCGGATTGGTTGTCCAATCGTCTGGATGTGTCCATCGGCAGCCGCGAAGCCGAGTGGTCGCCGGAAGAAATCTATCTGTCCATGCCCGGCCCCGGCAGTGATGCCTGGCTGAGCATCGACCGCGAAACCGGCGCGGTGGAGTTCGAGAAGACTCGCCGCGGCTGGGTTTCCTACTTCAATGACCTGCACAAGGGCCGCAATGCGGGCCCGGGCTGGGGCTGGTTCCTCGACGTGTTCGCGGTGGCCTGCCTGGTGTTCTGCATCACCGGCCTGTTCCTGTTGCACCTGCATGCGCGGCAGCGGCGCATGACCTGGCCGCTGGTCGGCCTGGGCTTGCTGATCCCGCTGCTGATCGCCCTGCTCCTCATCCATTGACCGTCTTTCTCTCCGGAGTCGCACCATGCGCGTCACCCTGACCATCGCCCTGAGTGGCCTGATCGCCACCGCTCCTGCCGCCTACGCCGCCAGCCTCGACGTCAACGTCGAAGTGCCCAAGCTCAACGTGGCCGAATACCACCGCCCCTATGTCGCGGTGTGGATCGAAGGTGCCGACCAGCAGGTCGCCGCCAACCTGTCGGTCTGGTACCAGCTCCGCGACACCGCCGAAGGCCATGGCACCAAGTGGTTGCCGGACCTGCGCCAGTGGTGGCGCAAGAGCGGCCGTACCCTGCAGGTGCCGGTCGATGGAGTGACCGGCCCGACCCGTCCGGTCGGCAAGCACCAGCTCAGCTTCAGCGACCGCCAGCCACAGCTGCGCACCCTGCCCGCCGGCCAGTACTCGCTGGTGGTGGAAGCCGCGCGCGAAGTCGGTGGCCGCGAACTGGTCAAGATTCCCTTCACCTGGCCGGCCCGTGCCGCGCAGAACGGCAGTGCCCAGGGCACCTCCGAACTCGGCGCCGTCACCCTTGCCGTCAAGCCCTGATCCCCATTACCAACGGAGCCAACCGATGAAGCGTTCCCTCCTGCTTGCTGCCACCATCGCCGCCGTGCTGCCCTTCTCCGCTGCCGCCCACAAGGCCTGGCTGCAGCCGTCGCAGACCGTGATTGCCGGTACCAACCCGTGGATCACCGTGGACGCCGCCGTGTCCAACGACCTGTTCTACTTCAACCACGTACCGCTGCGCCTGGACAACCTGGTGATCACCGCACCGGACGGCAGCACCGTGCAGCCGCAGAATGCCGCCACCGGCAAGTACCGCAGCGTCTTCGACGTCGAACTGACCCAGCAGGGCACCTACCGCCTGGCCACCGTCAATGCCGGCCTGTCGGCCAACTGGCAGGAAGACGGCAAGCCCAAGCGCTGGCGCGGTAACGCTGCCACCTTCGCCACCGAAGTGCCGAAGGACGCCAAGGACCTGAAGGTCTCCGAGACCGCCGGCCGCATCGAAACCTTCGTCACCAACGGCAAGCCGAACAACACCGCGCTGGCGCCGACCGGCAAGGGCATGGAACTGATCGCCCTGGGCCACCCGAACGACCTGTTCGCAGGCGAGCAGGCCAAGTTCAAGCTGCTGGTCGATGGCAAGCCGCACGCTGGCCTGGAAGTCGAGATCACCCGTGGCGGCACCCGTTATCGCAACGCCCAGGAAGAGATCAAGGTCACCACCGACGCCAACGGCGAGTTCTCGGTGACCTGGCCGCAGGCTGGCATGTACTGGCTGGAAACCGGCACCGAGGACAACAAGACCTCGATCCCGCAGGCCGCCGTCCGCCGCCTGAGCTACGTGGGCACGCTGGAAGTGCTGCCGCAGTAAGGCTCTAAAAGCCCCTCTCCCGCGTGCGGGAAAGGGGTTGGGGTGAGGGCAAGGCCGAAGCCGGGCTCCTGAAGCCGCGGCAGACCCACAAAAGCGAAAGCTCCCCTCATCCGCCCCTTCGGGGCACCTTCTCCCGCCTGCGGGAGAAGGGACCAACTGCACCCAGACAGTTTCCGATACCGATGTCCTCCAACTCCGACATCGCCGCCCTTGGCGGCCACACCATGGGCACCAGCTGGAGCGTCAAGCTGGTGGCTGCACGTAGCCGTGATCTGCATCCGCTGCATGCCGGCATACAAGCCGAGCTCGACCGCGTGGTCGCGCAGATGAGTACATGGGAATCGGATTCGGACATCAGCCGCTACAACCGCGCCGCCGCCAACAGCTGGCATGCACTGCCCGATGATTTCTGGACCGTGCTCAGCACCGCGCGCGATATCGCCGAGCGCAGTGCTGGCGCCTTCGATCCCAGCATCGGCCCCTTGGTCGCGCTGTGGGGCTTTGGCGCCGACGCGGGCGCGCAGGTTGTACCCGATCCCGCGCAGCTGGCCGAGGTCGCCGCTCGCTGCGGCTGGAACAAACTGCAGTTGGATCCGCAGACACAGAGCGCGCTGCAACCCGGCGGCCTGCAGCTGGACCTGTCAGCCATCGCCAAGGGCTACGGCGTGGATCTGGTCAGCGCCTGGCTGCGCCGTATCGGCATCAGCGCCGCGCTGGTCGAAGTCGGCGGCGAACTGCATGGCTACGGTTTGAAGCCCGACGGCCAACCCTGGCGCGTGCTGGTCGAATCCGCACCGGAAGAAGACGCCGGCGCCGAGTATCCGCCACGCGTGCTGGCGCTCGATGACCTGGCGGTTGCCACCTCCGGCGACCGCTGGCACCAGTTCGAACGTGATGGCGTGTCCTATAGCCACACGCTGGATCCGCGCAGCCACGCGCCGGTCAGCAGGGCCGCTGCAGCGGTCACCGTGATCGCCCGCGACGCCATGCAGGCCGATGCCTGGGCCACCGCACTCACCGTGATGGGCGCCGATGAAGGCCTGGCCTTCGCCAACCAACATGATCTGGCTGCACGTTTCATCACCCGCGCCGATACTGGGCTCGTGGAAACCATGACCCCCGCCTTCCAGCGTTACCTGGACGCCAGCACGCAATGAACCCCAACCGCTCCACGCGTGCAGTGCTCGGCAATCTCGCCGTTGGCCTGGGTCTGCTGCTTATCGCCCTGATGCTGCTGCGCCTGCATCTTGGCGAGCGCTGGTGGCCGGCTGCTCCACTGGCATCGCAATGGTGGGTGGCAGTGGCGGCTTTGACCATCTACGCAGCGGCCTGCTTCGCGCTGTGGTGGTGTACCCGCCAGCGCGACGACGACAGCGGCGACAGCAAGGAACCACCGATCCTGGTGGTGTGGGCCAGCCAGACCGGCTTCGCCCAGCAGCTGGCACAGCGCACCGCCGCGCACCTGCGCGGCGCCGGCCACAAGACCAGACTGCGCGGCATCGACCAGGTCGATGCATCCCTGCTCGCCGGCAGCCGCCAGGCCTTGTTCATCGCCGCCACCACCGGTGAAGGTGATCCGCCGGACCACGCTCTCGCCTTCCTCAGCCGGGTAATGCCGCAGCCCTTGAAGCTTCCGCAGCTGCAATACGCCGTGCTGGCGCTGGGCGACAAGACCTATGAGCACTACTGCGCATTCGGCCATCAACTCGACGAGTGGCTGCGCACGCATGGCGCACAACCGCTGTTCGATACGGTGGAGGTGGACAACGCCGATGCCGATGCGCTGCGCCATTGGCAGCAGCTGCTGGGCCAGCTGGGTGGCGAGGCCGCCAACGCAACAGACTGGAGTGCACCGGCCTATCAATCCTGGCTGCTGCGCAGGCGCGACGTGCTGAATCCCGGCAGCGTTGGCGGCAAGGTATTCCACCTGCAGCTGCAGCCCGCGGATGGAGCGCTGCCGACCTGGCAAGCTGGCGACATCGCCGAGATCGGCCCACGTCAGTCCGCCGCTGCCGTGCTGCAGTGGCTGCAGGCAAACCATTTCGATGCTGCCACCGTGCTGGCCGACGGTCGCACGCTGGGGGACGCCCTGGCCCGCTCCTATCTGCCCGACAGCGCCGATAGCCGCGACGCCAATGCACTTGCCGCCAGCCTCAAGCCACTGCCGCACCGCGAATACTCGATTGCCTCGATGCCAGGCGAAGGCAGCCTGCAGCTGATGCTACGCCGGCAACTGCGCCCGGACGGGACACCCGGTCTGGCCAGTGGCTGGCTCTGCGATTACACCGCTATCGGCGACAGCATTGATCTGCGCCTGCGCAGCAACAGCAACTTCCATCCGCCGGGCAATGACGCACCACTGATCCTGATCGGCAACGGCACCGGTATCGCCGGCCTGCGTGCGCATCTGCGAGCACGCATCGATGCCGGCGCACGACGCAACTGGCTGCTATTCGGCGAACGCAACGCAGCCCACGATTTCCATTTTGGTGCCGAGCTGCAGCAGTGGCAGCGCGAAGGCGGAATCGAGCGCTTGGACAGCGTCTTCAGCCGCGATGATGGCCAGTTCCATTACGTGCAGGACGCACTGGCCGCGCATAGCGACGTGCTACGGCAATGGCTGGATGACGGCGCAACCATCCTGGTCTGCGGCAGCCTGCAAGGCATGGCCCCGGCGGTGGACAAGGTCATCATCGACGCGATTGGCGAAGATGCGCATCAGGCGCTGCGCATCGCAGGACGTTATCGCCGCGACGTCTACTGACCGTCGGCCATAAACACCCACCTGTAGTGCCGAGCCATGCTCGGCAGAGGCCTTACCGGTAATGCCCATGCCGAGCATGGCTCGGCACTACAGGTGAAGCTTTGCACCGCTGGTTCTTTGACTTCGCGGCTTACGCCGCTCCTACAACAGCCGGGGCCACCTTAATCGCCAGCAACTCACCGCCGCCATTGAGCGTGTAGCGCTGCCGCTCGCCCGCCCCCAACCAGGCGGTATCGCCGGCCGACATTGCCGGCAGCACGCCACCCTCGAATTCGGCCTGCCCAGCCAATAGATGGATCGCCCACGCGGCCTGCGGCTCGGTGAAGAACAGCATGTTGCCGACCAGCGGCCGGTGCAGCAGCTCGGCCTGCAGCGCCTCACGCCGCCACATCAGGTTGAAATCCTGGGTCACGCCATCGACCAGTTCACCCACCAACTCCGCCTCGCCAGCGAAGCGCAGGCGCTGATACGGCGGCAGCAGGGTTTCGCAACGGCCATCGGCAAAGCGCAGGCGCAGGCCTTCGCCCTGCAGCAGCACCAGCTCACGTTCGACACCGGGGAAGGCGGAGAAGGCCGCGTCCTGTTCGATCTCGGCGATCGACAAACGCAGCTGCCAATCACCCTGCTCCGGCAGACGCAGGATCTCGCGCGTCCAGCCCAGACCATTGCGCCAGCGCTCGCGCTGGTAGAGGGCGGACGGGATGACGCGGGAAGGAGAGTTCAATGTGTGCATCCGGCAATGATGCCATCAGCGCGCGGATGGCTGCTTCTTTTGTGGGAGCGGCGTGAGCCGCGAAGCCACAGAGCCAACAGCGCAGAGCAACAACAACCCCTCCCCAGCCCTCCCCTTTGCTACGCAAAAGGGAGGGAGCGTAAAGCACCCCTCCCCAACCCTCCCCTTTGCTGCGCAAAAGGGAGGGAGTAGAAGCACTTACTTCGGCATCGCCAGGTTCTCTGCCGTCAGCGGCTTGCCCGCACGTGGGGTGGTCGCGATCACGGCATCGGCCGGCAATGCCGTGCCCTTGTCCAGACGCGCCTGCACCCGATCCAGCGCTTCGTACACGTACGGCAACAACGGCAGGTAACGCGAGCCGTAATCCGGCAGGCCGAGGAAACCATCGAAGTGCTGCACGTTCTGCACCTTCCAATAGCTCACCTCACGCCCTGCAGTCTTAGCCGCGGCGGCATACGGCGCGCTGCTGAAAGCCGGCGGAATCAGACCATCGTCAGCGCCATGCACCACCATCACCGGCAGGCCCTTGCGCGGCAAACCAGCATGCGTGGCCTGGATACCGGCCTGCACACGCTTGGCGTCTTCGCCCTGCCCGTCCCACAGTCCACGCAGGCACTTCAGGCCGGCATAGGTCAGGTCCGGCAAGGCGACCTTGCTGTCGAGCAGGCCAACACCTGCGCCCGGCGGAATGCCGCTGCCATCAGAGATCCACGCCGCACGTTCGACGGCGGTCGCGGCGCGCGGCGAGAAGTCCGGGTTCTGTGCCGCAAAGTTGAAACCGCAGGGGTGCTCGCCCACGCCATAACGGCCGTAAGCCGAGGCATAGGTCGCGGCGATCGCACGCCACAGATCGAAGCCGGTGGACAAGGCACCCGCACGCAGCGATGCGTCGGTCCAGCCCTTGCTCAGCATCAGGTCGTAAGCCGATTTGGCCTGCGCAGCCGGGGTCGCGCCGCTGATGAAACCTTCCGCCGCCAGCGTCGCGCAGCGCACAGCCGCGCCGGCCTGCAACGCAGCCGTCAGCGGCGGCTGCGGCAGGTTGCTCATGTGCAGCTGCGCGCACGGCATCAGCAGCGCCGCTTCGGTGCTGTAGTCGTACAGCGCACGTGCACCCGGGCCGCTGGAATAGATGCTGGGTTCACCGGCCACCACGGCATCCAGCCAGTCGCCCTCCAGCTCGGCCGCACGCAGCACCGCGCCGCCACCGTTGGAAATGCCGACGGCGATGATGCGGGTGTTCTCAAAGGTGAAAGGCGCAGCCTGCGGATAGGCTTCTGCCAACGCCAGCAGCGCGAACTCGGCGGCCTGCTTTACGTGGCGGCCCCAATCGGCCTCCGGGTTGTCCTTGGAGTGCGCATGCTTGAATGCAACACCCGAAGCATTGATCGGCGCATCCGGCACGAAGGCAAGGTCGCTCACTTCACCCAAGGCACCGACCGTGCCATTGGCACGCACGCCAACCTGCGCGTTCAGATCGTAATAATCGCTGCCTGCGCCCTTGTCGGTATAGACCACGGCACAGCCCTTGGGCAGGCCCCAGGCAGCGGCGACCGACACGGCGCCATAGATGCCACGCGAGCCCGACGCCGGTGCGACCAGCACGCAGCGCTTGCCGGTATCGAAATTGTCTGGAATCTGCGCCAGCACGCGGTGCGGCTGCTTGGCACCGGGCAGGCGCGCGAACGCCGAATACTCCCGGCCGGGCACGCTCTGCAGGCTGCCGAACAATTCACCGTAGCCACCGCCGGGAGCGAGGTCGGCAATACCGCGCCAGCTGCCCCACATCGCCCGGCGACGCAGTTCATCGACGGTCGGCGCACTGGCGTCGGCGAATGCCGGCGGCGCCATGCTGCGCAGGCCGGCCAGGCCGAGCCCGGCGGTAAGCAGGTCGTCACTGCCGCGGTGTTCGCTGCGGAGTTCGTTGCTGAACATGGAAGGCTCCACGGACTTGGATGCTGGGCCGCTGGCACAGGAGGCCAGGCTCAGTCCGACGAATAGGCCGCAGGCGGCGCGCAGTAGGGATTGGCTCATGGACGCACCCTAGCAGAGCCGCAGTACCCGGCTCATCGTACTTAAGTACCACACGCTTTTAGCGCGACGGCTGCTAGGTTTCCACCATCCCCCAAAGCAACAATCGGAGTTCCCCATGGACCGCTTCCTGCAAGGCCGCACCGCACTGGTGACCGGCAGTACCTCCGGCATCGGCCTGGCCATCGCCCAGGCCCTGGCCAGCGCCGGCGCGCGCGTGGCCATCAACGGCCTCGGCAGTGCCGAGCAGATCGAGGCGGCGCTGAAGAGCGTCACCGATGCAGGCAGCGAGTCGCAGCACTTCGATGCCGACCTGCGCAAGCCCGACCAGATCGCGCACATGCTTGAAGCCGTGCAGGCCTGGGGCAACATCGACATCCTGGTGAACTGCGCCGGCATCCAGCACGCCGCACCGCTGGCCGAACAGCCGCCACAGAAGTGGGACGACATCATCGCCATCAACCTCAGCGCGGCCTTCCACACCATGCAGCAGGCGCTGCCGGGCATGGCCGAGCGCGGCTATGGCCGGGTGGTCAACATCGCCTCGGTGCACGGTCTGGTCGCCTCCAAAAACAAGGCCCCTTATGTGGCCAGCAAGTTCGGCATCGTCGGCCTGAGCAAGGTCGCCGCGTTGGAATATGCCGCTGCCGGCAGCCGTGACAGCGGTGGCGTCACCGTCAACTGCGTGTGCCCGGGCTGGGTGGAAACCCCGTTGATCGAGCCGCAGATCCAGGCCCACCGCAATGGCGGCAGCCGCGACGACGGCGTGCGCGCCCTGCTGGAAGAAAAGCAGCCCAGCCTGCGTATGTCGCTGCCGGAAGACATCGGCGCGATGGTGGTGTGGCTGTGCCGCCGTGAGGCGCACAACCTGACCGGCGCGGCGATGCCGATGGACGGCGGCTGGACCGCACAGTAAGTCTGGAAATGCAGGAGGAAGCGGGCAATGGCTGAAATCCACGGCATACTGCCCCGGGTGCACGCTGCCGAGCAGCCGGCACCCGCTTCCTTCCAGCCAGTTAGCACTGCCATGCCCAGCCTGTTGATTGCCGATGACCACCCCCTGTTCCGTGCCGCCCTGCGGCAGGCTGCCAGCGAGGCCGTCAGCGATCTATCGGTGCGTGAAGCCGAGTCACTGGAAGGCGTGTTGGCCGCACTGGATGCCGCGCCGGATACCGACCTGATCCTGCTCGACCTGCATATGCCGGGCAATCATGGCCTGGCAGGTCTGGCGGCGATCCGTGCCCAGCATCCTGGCGTGGCGGTGATCGTGGTCTCGGCCAATGACGACCCGCGCGTGGTACGGCGTGCGCTTGATCATGGCGCTGCGGGTTATCTGCCCAAGAGTTCTGGTTTGAACGAGCTGCGCGAGGCGATCCGCTGCGTGATGGCCTGCGAGCAATGGTTGCCGGCCGCGCTGCGCGCCTCGGTGTCGCGCGCACAATCGTCCACGCATGACAGCGAACTGGCAGCGCGGCTGGCAAGCCTGTCGCCGCAGCAGTTCCGCGTATTGGCGCTGGTCGCCGAAGGCCTGCTCAACAAGCAGATCGCCGACCGCCTTGATGTGCAGGAGCGCACGGTCAAGGCCCATCTCTCCGCCATCTTCGAGCGGCTGGGGGTGCGCAACCGCACCCAGGCCAGCGTGGTGCTGCGTGAGCTGGAATTGAGCGACCCGGCGCGGCAGGCGCTGTGATCCCGGCCGAAGCCTTGTAGGAGCGGCGTAAGCCGCGAAGCTGGTAGACCTCCCAGCTTCAGCCAAACCAATCCCACGCATTATTGATTGCATTTATTTCGGTATCGGAACCGATGCCAGCTTCGCGGCTTACGCCGCTCCTACAAGCTGTTGTTCCTACTGATCAGCTTGTGCAGCAACATGCCCATCACCATCGCCGGCACAAACCACAGCACTTCCGGTGACAACACACCCAGGCCAACCAGTGCCGGGCCCGGGCAATAACCTGCCAAGCCCCAACCGATACCGAACAAAGCCGCACCGATCAGCAACGGCCGATCGATGCTGCGCAGATCCGATATCTGGTAGCGCTCGGCAAACACCGGCGCCGGACGTCGCAGCACAAAACGGAACAACAGCATCGTCGTCCCAACCGCGCCGCCAAGCACAAACAGCAGCGCCGGATTGAAGTCACCAAACACATCCAGAAAACCCAGGATGCGCTGCGGATCGGTCATGCCCGACATTGCCAGCCCCAGCCCGAACAGCGCACCGGAAACCAATGCAGCCAAGCTGATGCGTGACGTACTCATGCCAGGTGCCTCACGACATAGGTAGTTGCTATCGCAGTTGCCATGAAGGTCAACACCGCGGCAAACGAACGCATCGACAAGCGTCCCAGACCGCAGACACCGTGGCCGCTGGTACAGCCGTTGCCCATGCGCGTACCGAAACCCACCAACACGCCGGCCACTACCAACAACAACGGCGAGAATCCCTGTCGCGGCGAATACGCACCCGGTACCAGCCACAGATACGCGGCGCCGGCGCCGATCAGGCCAACCAGGAAAGCCACGCGCCAAGCCAGCTCGCCGCTGCGCGGCATCAACACACCACCAAGAATGCCGCTGATGCCGGCGATACGCCCGGTCAGCCACAGCAGCAAGGTGGCAGCGATACCAATCAGCACGCCACCGGCCAGCGCCATCATCCAGCTGTTCATTGCGGCTTTCCGATCTGATCCAACGGCAAGCGCAGATAGCGCACACCATTGGCATCCGCTTCCGGCAGGCGACCGCCACGGATGTTCACCTGCAGCGCGGGCAGGATCAGCTTCGGCACCGGCAGGGTCGCATCACGCTGCTGGCGCATCTGCACGAACGCTGCCTCGTCGGTGCCGCCCTTCAGATGCACGTTGTTCTGAAGTTGCTCATCGATCGAGGTCTGCGCCTGTGCCTCGCGCCGGTTGCCCGGATAGTCGTGGCACAGGCAGATGCGGGTATCGGCAGGCAACGACAGGATGCGCTGGATCGATGCATACAGGCGATGCGCGTCGCCGCCGGGAAAGTCACAGCGCGCGGTACCGGTGTCGCTTGCAAACACCGTGTCGCCGACGAACGCGGCATCACCGATCACATAGGTCAGGCTGTCATCGGTATGCCCCGGCGTAGCGATCACCCGCGCGCCCAAGGCTCCAACGTTGAAGGTATCGCCGTCGTCGAACAGCCGGTCGAACTGGCTGCCGTCAGCGATGAACTCATCGCCCAGGCCAAACACCGTCTTGAAGTGCTGCTGCACCTGCACGATGCCGCGACCGATGGCCACCGGCGCCTGCAGCTGATCAGCAAGATAGCCGGCAGCACTGATATGATCGGCATGCGCATGGGTTTCCAGTATCCACGCCACCGTCAGCAGCTTGCCGCGCACGAACTCCAGCAGCGCATCGGCCGAAGCGGTGCTGATGCGTGCACCGGCGGGCTCGTAATCCAGCACCGGATCGATGATGACGGCCATGCCGCCGACCTGGTCATAGGCCACGTAACTGAAGGTGCCGGTGTCCTTGTCGTAGAACGGTTCGACCAAGGTTGATGAAGGCTGCGGCTGGCTCATGGGGTGCCTCGCTTTTAATTTAGATTTTTCTAAATTAGGCTAGTACCTTCCAAAGCACAAGCCCGAACCTCAACGCTCATGATGCGCGCTTCAGACATGGATATGGGGCGGATGCAGCGGCACGCCGAGCAGGCGGCGCAGCTGCTGAAGTCGCTGGCCCATCCGGCCCGCCTGCGCGTGCTGTGCCGCCTGGTGGAAGGTGAAGCCTCGGTGGGCGAATTGCAGGCGCAGGTTGGCCTGTCGATGTCTGCACTGTCACAGCACCTGGCGGTGATGCGTGAAGCGGCGCTGGTCAGTACCCGGCGCGAAGCCCAGACCATCTACTACACGCTGGCTGACAGCCCGGCGCTGGGCGTGATGCAGGCATTGCATGCTGCGTACTGCGGGAATGCCGAGATCCGGAGTTCCTGACCACCCAATTCGCCGAACTCCGTAGCCCGGGTAAGGGGCCGCCCCCCCGGGGGGGCGGGGGGAAACCCCCCGGGGGGGGGGGGGGACCCGGGGGACGGCCGGCCGCCCGGAA
>NZ_JBRREC010000088.1:0-20948 GCF_056760015.1 Stenotrophomonas sp. STEN029
CCCGGGTGCGCTGCGCTTACCCGGGCTACGGAGTCTTCGCGTGCTTGGCCTAGCTGAAATCCTTGAGGATTTCGCCCACGCCTGACGGTGATATCTCAAAGCCCAGCGGGGTACCTGGGTTGATCACCACGCCGTAGCCGCCGGGCACGCGGCGCAGCACGTCCAGCATCAGCATGCGGATGTTGTGCGGTGCCTGTTGCTGGTGGAAACCAACCCGCGCCATATCGGTGAACACCGCCACGTGCAGCATGCCCTGCTTGTCGAACAGCAACGGATCGAAGCCACTGCCGTCGGCGGTGACGAGACTGCCGGTGAGCAACACCACCTCGGAGGCGACGAAGGCCTGCATGAAGGCTCGGATCGGCAGTTTGCCGTCCATTGCCGTCTGCAGCAGGGTTTCGATGGGGGTTTGCGGGGGGAGCTGGTTCATACGGTGCCGCCGGGAATGCCTGGGGGCGGATTGTAGCGGGTGGGGCTTTGGGCGTCGCAGAGGCTGAAGGTGAGACAGTAGCGAGAGCTACCCCTCCCCGGCCCTCCCCTTGCCTGCGGCAAAGGGAGGGAGACAAGCAAAGCCTCCAGCTGCACGTGATCTGCCCCCTCCCTTTTGCGCAGCAAAGGGGAGGGTTGGGGAGGGGTGCTTTTGGCGCGGTGTTGGATTGCTCGCAGAACCCTACCCTCACCCCCCCCCCTCTCCCGCAGGGAGAGGGGCTCAAGCGGGTTACTGCGCCAATCGCTTATCCCGCGCTATCTGATCCGCCATAGCCGCATCCAACTGCGCACGCAGCTCCGGCTGCAAGACCTGCCCTTCCAGCACAAACACCTTGACGCCATGCGCCGGCACTTCGGTCTTCAGCGAACTTCTCACCTTCAACGAACCGCCACCCAGCACATCACGCCACTGCCCGGTCTGCAGGTAACGATTCACCTCGAACGAACGTGCTGCATCACTCTTGTTCAACAGCACCAACGCCGTCTGCGCAGTATCACCATGCTGCAGTACGCGGTAGAACACCGCCTCATCGCCGTGCAGCCGCTCATTTACCTGCAAGCCGCGCTGCAACGCAGGCGTTGCTTCACGCAGTTTGGCGATGCGCTGCAGCGGTGCGAAGATCGGACTCTGCCCTGCCTCATCCACCCGCTGCTGGCCGAAGTAGGCACGGTTGCCCGCATGCTCGGCACGACCACGCATGAAGCCGGTTTCCGAGCCGTAATAGAGCACCGGAATACCGCGTGCAGTGAACAGCCAGTTGTGCGCGTCGATGAAACCGGCATCGCTGGCATCCAGCCGCGCCATGTCGTGGTTGTCGTAGAAGCTCATCAGCGCATACGGATTGGCATACGGGCCGCCGCTCAGGTGCAGCGGTTCGGCCAGCGTTTCAAAGCCCTTCTGCTCCTTGCCGAACACCGAGGACATGGCACCGCGCAGCGGGAAATCCAGCACGCTGACATTGGCGTTCGCCGGCCAGGTATGCTCGGCAATCTTCGCTGCGTCGTAGTCGAAGGCTTCGCCGAACATGAACATGCCCGGGTGCTGGGCGCGGATGCGGTTTACGAATTCATGCCACCACGGATGCGGCAGCCAGCCGATGGTGTCGATGCGCAGAGCATCCACGCCCTGCGCGGTCCATTGCAGGTAGGCGCCAACCAGGTAGTCCATCACCGCCGGATTGTGCTCATTGAAATCCGACAGCTCGGCCAGGTTGCCGTCAAAGATCGAACCCTTGCTGCCATCGACCGGGCCGATGTTGTTGTAGAACGCATGCAGCGGATTGTGTTTCGGATCAAGCTTGTCCGGGGCCAGGTTCTGATGGTCGGCAATCAGCTTGCCGTCCTTGTCGAAGATCTGGCCGAACTGCGGCTGCCGCTTGGGCATGGTCCAGGCCGGCGAGCCGTGGTTGCCGACGATATCCAGCACCACTTTCAGCTTGGCATCGTGCAGGCCCTTGGTCAGCCCAGCGAAATCCAGACCAGCGCTGGGCAGATGCTCGTCCAGCTTGTAGAAGTTGATGCCCCAATAACCGTGGTAACCGGTCTTGCCGCGGTCAGTCAGCGTGCTGGTGCAGCTGATCGGCTTGCTGCCGGTGAATGCCTGATCGGGGTTGTCGATGATCGGCGTGATCCACACGGCGCCAAAGCCGAGCTCGCGGATGTAATCGGCGTTGTCGAGTACGCCCTTGAAGTCGCCGCCGAGGTAGCCGATGTTGCCGTCGATCTTG
The DNA here is from genome assembly GCF_056760015.1 of Stenotrophomonas sp. STEN029. NCBI lineage: Bacteria > Pseudomonadati > Pseudomonadota > Gammaproteobacteria > Lysobacterales > Lysobacteraceae > Stenotrophomonas > Stenotrophomonas sp. STEN029. The sequence goes on from NZ_JBRREC010000088.1 coordinate 2,217, forward strand.
TCCGGGCACGGCACCGGGATATCGAAGGTGCGGTGTTCGCCGCCCTGGTCGCGATGATCATTGCTGGTATCGCCATTGACGAAGCGATCGGTGACCACGAAGTACACCGCATCACTGGCGAATGGCTCGGTGGTGCCGATGTAATCCGGCCTGTTGCCGGCCAAGGCCGAGCCTGCCACCACTGCCAGTCCTACCGCTGCTGCCAAACGACCACGCATCACACCACCTCCTGTTGCGACGGAACCCGCAGCACGCACAAACCGGCCACGAACAGACTGCAGCCGCCCAATACGAGCACGTGGATGGGATCACCACCCAACCAGTTGCGCAGGGCAAAGCCCAAGGCACTGGCGGCCACCAGCTGCGGAATCACGATGAAGAAATTGAAGATGCCCATGTACACGCCCATCTTTGCCGCTGGCACGCTGTCCGACAGCAGTGCGTACGGCAGCGACAGGATCGAGGCCCAGGCAAAGCCGACGCCGACCATCGACAGCAGCAGCCAGTGCGGGTCCTTGATCAGCATCAGCGAGATCAGGCCCAAGCCGCCCAGCCACAGATTGACCAGATGGCTCCAGCGCAGGCCAATCGCCCGCACCATCAGCGGAATGATCAGCGCCGCCACGGCAGCGAAACCGTTGTAAGCGCCGAACAACACGCCGACCCAGTTCGCGCCTTCGTTGTACGCAGCTGACTGCGTATCGGTTGAACCGAAGTGCGTGCCAGCCACCGCTGCGGTGGTGTAGATCCACATCGCAAACAGGGCGAACCAGGAGAAGAACTGCACCCATGCCAAGCGCCGCATCGTGCCCGGCATGCTGCGCAGGTCATCGACGATGGTGGCCAGCATATGCGTGCCGGGCAGCACCCGCGCCACGCCCAGCAGCAGGCCGTAACTGACGCACAAGCCGGCCAGCACGTAGAGCATGCGGTCGCCTTGGCGCCAGGCGATCAACGCTGCCAGCAGCACACCCAGACCCAGCCACAGGCCAATCTGGCTCCACTGCGGCAAGCCGCCGACGCGTTGCGTCGAATGCACAGCGGACGGCTCCGCATCATCAAAACTGGCCAGCTCGGCCGGCGAATACTCGCGCGTGCTGAACACCGTCCAGCTCATCGCCAGCAGCAATACTGCCGCGCCGAAGTAGAAGGCATAGCGCACGGTATCCGGCACTTCACCCGGCCCGGCGGTATTGGCCACGCCGAAGTGGGCAAGGATGAAGGGCAGGAAGCTGGCCACCACCGCGCCCACGCCGATGAAGAAGCTCTGCATCGAGAAGCCTGTTGGGCGCTGCTTCGGCGACAACTGATCGCCAACGAAGGCTCGGAACGGCTCCATCGAGATATTGATCGAGGCATCCAGCACCCACAGCGTGCCGGCGGCGATCCACAGGGTCGGCGAGTTCGGCATCACCAGCAGCGCGAGCGTGGTCAGCACCGCGCCGATCATGAAGTACGGGCGGCGGCGGCCCCAGCGCGTCCAGGTGCGGTCGGACAGATAGCCGATCACCGGCTGCACCAGCAGCCCGGTCAGCGGTGCGGCGATCCACAGCCCCGGCACCGCGTCCATCGGCGCGCCCAGCGTTTCAAAGATGCGGCTGGCATTGGCGTTCTGCAGCGCGAAGCCGAACTGGATACCCAGGAAGCCAAAACACATGTTCCAGATCTGCCAGAACGACAGCTGCGGTTTGCTATTCATCAAGCGCTTCCCCCCTCCGGGAATCACGGATGCGATGTTGGGCGCGGATGCGCTGCAGCCATGGTAGAGGGCGCACCTGTGATCTGCACCGCTGTTGCATACGTATTCAATGCGGCATTGCCCCCACAGTGGCCTCGGCCGGGGAATAGTGGCGCCACGTGCCACCCCGCTGGGCCGGCGCGCCGACCAGAACCCGGAGTTGAGACCCGCATGGCCGATTCACGTTCCACCCCTGCCCGCCTGTCGCTGAGAGCCGCCTTCGCGCTGCTGCTGATCAGCGCCCTGCCGGCCCACGCCGCCGATCTGGCGCGCGTCACCTCACCCGACAAGCAGCTTGTCGTAGTCGTCGAATCCCAACATGAAGGCCGCCCCTCGTACCGGGTGGAGCGCAATGGCCAAGCGGTGATCGCGCCGTCGCGGCTGGGCATGCTGCTTGGTGATGGCCGGCTGGAGCGCAATGTCGCCCTGACCAGCCAGTCACAGCGCAGCTTCGATGAGACCTGGGAGCAGCCCTGGGGCGAGCGCCGCCTGACCCGCAACCACTACAACGAGCTGCGCGCCAGCTTCACCGAGAAGCCCGGCGCCGGCCGCAACTACGAGCGCCGCTTTGACGTGGTGTTCCGCGTCTATGACGACGGCATCGGCTTCCGCTACGAGTTCCCGCAGCAAGCCGGCATGAAGCAGGCGCAGATCCACGCCGAGCTGACCGAGTTCGCGCTGGCACGCCCAGCCACCGCGTGGTGGATTCCCGCCTTCGAGTGGAACCGCGAAGAATACCTGTACCACCAGACCCCGCTGAAGGAAGTCGGCACCGCGCAGACCCCGCTGACCCTGCGCAGCGACAACGGCCTGCATATCTCCATCCACGAAGCCGCGCTGGTCGATTACGCCGGCATGAACCTGGCGCGTGGCGATGGCGACATCCTGCGCGCGACGCTCACCCCGTCCAGCAGCGGCGCGCCGGTCGTGCGCACCCTGCCCTTCAACACCCCGTGGCGCACCATCACCATCGGCGAGAAGGCCGGTGACCTGGCCGAATCCAGCCTCATCCTCAACCTAAACGAACCCAACGCCATCGGCGATGTGAGCTGGTTCAAGCCAGCCAAATATGCCGGCGTGTGGTGGTCGCTGCACCTGGAAACCGAGACCTGGGCAACCGGCCCCAAGCACGGCGCCACCACCGAGAACACCCGCCGTTACATCGACTTCGCCGCCGCCAACGGTTTCCGCGGCGTACTGGTGGAAGGCTGGAACATCGGCTGGGACGGCGACTGGTTCGCCAACGGCGAGGCCTTCGACTTCACCCGCGCCACCCCGGATTTCGACCTGCCCGGCCTTGCCAGCTACGCCGCCGGCAAGGGCGTGCACCTGATCGGCCACCACGAGACCGCCTGCGCGGTCAGCCATTACGAACGCCAGCTGCCCGCCGCGCTGGACCTGTATGCGCGCAACGGCGTGGATGTGGTCAAGACCGGCTATGTCTGCGACGCCGGTGACATCCACCGCCAGGACCAGGCCGATGGCCCGATCACCCGCGAATGGCACGAAGGCCAGTGGATGAGCAACCACAACCTGCGCGTGCTGCAGCAGGCCGCGGCCAGGCACATCGCGATCAACTCCCACGAGCCGATCAAGGACACCGGCCTGCGCCGCACCTACCCGAACTGGGTATCGCGCGAAGGCGCCCGCGGCATGGAGTTCAACGCCTGGGGCAACCCGCCCAACCCGCCCGGCCACGAAGCCACGCTGGTATTCACCCGCATGTTGGGCGGACCGATGGATTACACCCCCGGCATCGTCAGCCTGAAGGGCCGCAACGGCCTGCCCCTGCGCAGCACCCTGGCCAAACAGCTGGCCCTGTACGTGGTGTTGTACAGCCCGGTGCAGATGGTCGCCGACCTGCCCGAGCACTACGCCCAGCACCCGGACGCCTTCCAGTTCATCAAGGACGTGGCGGTGGATTGGGAGGAAAGCCATGTACTGAATGGCGAGGTTGGCCAGTACGTGACGTTTGCGCGCAAGGCGCGTGGCAGCGAGGAATGGTTTGTCGGCAGCGTTGGCAGCGAAACGCCGCAGTCGCTGGATGTGGCCTTGTCGTTCCTGACCCCGGGCAAGCGTTACCGCGCGGAGATCTACCGCGATGGTGACGGCGCCAACTGGGAGACGGCACCGTTTGCGTTTGTCCGTGAGACGCGGGTGGTAGGCAGTGGCGACCGGATCAAACTGCAGCTGGCGGCTGGTGGCGGTGCCGCTGTGCGGTTTGTGCCGGTGGAGTAAGGACTGGGTCTGGAGCCCAAGGCTTTGGGCTTTGGGCTTTGGGCTTTTGCCCTACAGCCGTCATTCCCGCGCAGGCGGGAATCGCTCTTGTCTTTGACTTTCGCGCGGAACGTCAAGAGCGCAGAGCGATTCCCGCCTACGCGGGAATGACGGCATAAAACAAAAACCAAAGCCTCGGCCAAAGCGATTCCCGCCTCCGCGGGAATGACGGCGTGAAGGCAGAACCACCACAGAAAGCGTTTTCAGACCTATCTGCCAACGCAAACCCCCATTGAATACGTATGCAGCCCAGCACCACGGGCTTGCCCGCTGATTACCATGCGAGTCAGTCGCAGGCAGCAAAAAACAGCGATGCATCCCCCACCCAAAAAATACGGGGGAGCACAAAAAACAACCAAACGACATCACCTGGGAGAGGGGAGTATGTTGAACACCAAGCGCAATCTGCTGAGCGTTGCACTGGCCTCAGCCATCACATTGACCGCCACCGGCGTACACGCACAGACCGTGGACGACGAGGCCAAAGCGAAAGCCAAGGCTGAAGCTGTCGACCTGGACACCGTCACCGTGACCGGCATCCGCCGCGGCATCGAGAGCGCGATCTCGGTAAAGCGTGACTCGTCCTCGATCGTGGAAGCCATTTCGGCCGAAGACATCGGCAAGCTGCCGGACGTGAGCATCGCCGAATCCATCGCCCGCCTGCCCGGCCTGGCCGCCCAGCGCGTCGCCGGCCGCGCCCAGGCCATCAGCGTGCGCGGCCTGTCGCCCGACTTCGCCACCACCCTGCTCAACGGCCGCGAAATGGTCAGCACCGGTGACAACCGTTCGGTGGAGTTCGACCAGTACCCGTCCGAGCTGATCAGCGGCGTCACCGTGTACAAGACCCCGGACGCCGGCCTGGTCGGCCAGGGCCTGTCCGGCACCCTGGACATGCAGACCGTGCGCCCGCTCAGCTACAACGAGCGCGTCATCGCCGTCAGCGGCCGCTACCAGAAGAACTCGCTGGGCGAAGCCGCCGGCGAGGATCCGTACGGCAACCGTCTCAACTTCAGCTACGTCGACAAGTTCGCCGACAACACCATCGGCCTTGCCATCGGCATCTCCCACTCGGAAATGTCCAAACAGGAAAACCAGGTCGGCCTGTACGAGCCGTGGCAGGCCATCGGCGACAACTGGCGCCCAGGCGTTGCTGCCGGCACCTTCTACTCCGACGGCATCAAGGCCCTGCGCCGCACCGGCAATGCCAAGCGCGACGGCGTGATGGCGACCCTGCAGTTCCGACCCAACAACAGCTGGACCAGCACGCTGGACACCTTCTACACCAAGGCCAAGGAACACGACACCGCCAACCAGATGGAAATCCATCTGGGCGACTACAACGGCGGCTACGACCGTTTGAACGTCACCGACGTGGTCGTGAACGGCAACGGCAGCTTCGTCAGCGGCACGGCGCACAACGTCTATCCGTTGATCCGCGGCATGTACAACAACCGCGAAGACACCATCAAGGCCATTGGCTGGAACAACGAATTCAACTTCGGCGATGTACGCGTGGTGGCGGATGTCAGCTGGTCCAAGGCCGAGCGTGACGAGCTGAACCTGGAGAACAACCTGCAGCTGCTGCCGGCACCGATGCTGGATTCGGTGAAGCTGAATTTCGCAGGTGGCAACTTCCCGCAGTTCACCCCGGGCTTTGATTACTCGGACTACAGCAAGCTCTACCTCACCAATACCATCTATGGTTCCGGCTACGGCAAGACGCCGCATGTGGACGATGAGCTGAAGGGCTTCAAGCTGGCGGCCACCTTCCCGGTGCCGGAAGGCTTCACCTGGTTCTCGGACTTCGATGTTGGCATGAACTACGCCGACCGCAGCAAGAACAAGACCCAGGCCGAGGGCAACATCAACCTCGGTGCACAGGGCATCACCAGCATCGCCGCCGACCTGCAGTACAAGCCGGTCAACCTGGGCTTTGCCGGCGCCGGCTACATCCCGGCCTGGAACGTGCCTGCTGCGGTTGGCCGCTACATGACGTTCAACCCGACCACCACCGAAAGCTACCTGATTCCGAAGCAGTGGACGGTGGATGAGAAGATCACCACCACCTTCCTGCGTGCCAACATCAGCACCCAGATCGGCTCGATCCCGGTGCGCGGCAACGTCGGCATCCAGGCCCAGCATGTCGACCAGTCTTCGCATTCCAATTACTGGGATGGTTCACAGCCGGTTGGCAGCCAGGTCATTCCGATCAACGCCGGCAAGAAGTACCTGGACTTCCTGCCGAGCTTGAACCTGGCCTTCGAACTGCCGGCCGAGAACACCATCCGTTTCGCCCTCGCCCGCCAGGTCGCGCGTCCGCGCGTCGACGAACTGCGCGCCTCGATGGAATTCGGCATGGACACCAATACCGGCAAGCCTGGTTCCAGCGGCGGCAACCCGACCCTGGATCCGTGGGTAGCCAACGCCGCCGACCTGTCCTGGGAAAAGTACTTCGGCAACAAGGCCTACGTGGCCGCCGCCGTGTTCTACAAGGACTTGAAGAGCTACATCTACACCGAGAAGCGTGACGGCTACGATTTCACCAACCAGGTGGCAGAGTGGCTGAAGGTTGGCACCAATGCAGCCCAGCTGCAGGTCCCGGCACAGTCGATCGGCTACTACACCGCACCGTTCAACGGCACCGGTGGCAGCCTGCGCGGCGCCGAGCTGACCGCCTCGTTGCCGCTGGACCTGTTCACCGATGCCCTGCGTGGCTTCGGCGTGGTGGCCAGCGCGAGCTTCAACGACAGCGACATCATGATCAAGCCCGACCCTGCCAACACCAACAGCGTTGGCACCGGCCCGATCATGCTGCCGGGCCTGTCCAAGCGCGTTTACAACTTCACCGCCTACTACGAGAACAGCGGCTTTGAAGTGCGTTTGAACCAGCGCAAGCGCTCGGACTTCATCGGCGAGATCGGCAACTTCAATGGCGCCCGCACCCTGCGTTATGTAAAGGGCGAGGACGTGCTGGATGCACAGCTGGGCTACAGCTTCGGCGACGGCACGATGTTCAAGGGCCTGAGTCTGTTCCTGCAGGCCAGCAACCTGACCAACTCCAAGTACGAAACCTATGCCGGCACCAAGGACAGGCCGCTGGAAACCGTGGAATGGGGCCGCACCTACCAGGTGGGTGTGAACTACAAGTTCTAAACCGTTCTGGTTGAGAGCGCGTTGAAGGCCCGCTGCTTTGCAGCGGGCCTTTTGCGTTGTGAGCAGCCTTGGCGCTTTCCGTATCCCAGAAGGAATTTGCTGAAGTTTGTTGCAGCCAAAGCATTGGCCGACTTGCTGTGGCTGTGGCTGTTGTGTGATGTCTGTGGTTGTTGTTGAAGCTACGCCGTCATTCCCGCGCAGGCGGGAATCGCTCGGGCTCTTGGCTCTTGGCTCTTGGCTTTTGGCTCTTGGCTTTTGGCTTTCCCTTCTCCCGCCTGCGGGGGAAGGTGCCCGTAGGGCGGATGGGGGGAGCTTTGGCTTTGGCCTGCTTTTAGAAGCGCCCTCACCCCAACCCCTCTCCCGCAGGCGGGAGAGGGGCTTGAGCCAGAGCCAGAGCCAGAGCCGGAGCCAGAGCCAGAGCCAGAGCCAGAGCCGGAGCCGGAGCCAAAGCCAAAGCCAAAGCCAGAGCCAGAGCCAAGGCCAAGGCCAAGGCCAAAAGCAAAAGCCAAAAGCCAAAAAAAAAAAAGGCGGAGATGCTATCTCCGCCCGCACAAAAGAGAGAGCAACAAAAACTCAGCCGCGACGCGCGCAATACACCGCGTGCCCAGGCAATACCAGTTCGCCAGCCTCGATCGCACCCGCCACCGGGCCCGGCAGCGCCAAGGCCTGCCATTCACCGGCCGGCAACGGATGCCGCACCGCTTCGCCGGACAGATTGAACGCCAGCAACAAGGTCTCATCGCCGGCCTGACGCTCGAACAGCAACACCGGCTCAGCACTATCAAGGAAGCGAATCGAACCCTCGACCAAGGCCGGATGCGCCTTGCGCCAGCTCAGGAAGCTACGGAAGGCATGCAGCACCGACTCGCCATCCACCTCCTGCGCCTGCACCGACAAGGCCTGATGCTCGGCCGGGATCGGCAACCACGGCTTGCCAGTGGTAAACCCAGCCAAGGCCTCGTCGGTCCAAGGCATCGGCGTGCGGCAACCGTCACGGCCCTTGAAGTTCGGCCAGAAGGTGATGCCGTAGGGATCCTGCAACGCCTCGAACGGCACATCCGCTTCACCCAGGCCCAACTCCTCGCCCTGGTAGATGCAGACCGACCCACGCAGCGAGCAGACCAGTGCCGCCAGCATCTTCGCCAACGAGGGTTTGGCCGGATGCCCGCCCCAACGGGTCACCGCACGCTGCACGTCATGATTGGAAACCGCCCAGCACGGCCAGGACTCGCCCATCGCCGCTTCCAGCCGCTCGACGGTGCCGCGGATGTAGGCCGCGCTGTAATCATCCACCAGCAGCTCGAAGCTATAGCCCATGTGCAGGCGGCCGGGCGCGGTGTACTCGGCAGTCGTCGCCAGCGAATCCTCCGAGGAGATCTCGCCCAGCGTCACCGCCTGCGGGTACTCATCCAACAACGCACGCAGGCGCTCGAGGAAACCAATATTCTCCGGCCGGGTGTTGTTGTAGTAGTGGTACTGGAACGCATACGGGTTGTCCGGGCTGAAACCACGGCCAATACGCTCGCTTTCGGGTTTCGGCGGGTTGTCGCGCAACTGCGCGTCATGGAAGCAGAAGTTGATCGAATCCAGACGGAAGCCATCCACGCCACGGTCCAGCCAGAACTTCACGTAATCCAGCGTTGCCTGCTGCACCGCCGGATTGTGGAAATCCAGGTCCGGCTGCGAGGCCAGGAAGTTGTGCAGGAAATACTGCCGACGCCGCGGCTCCCACTGCCAGGCCACGCCACCGAAGATCGACAGCCAGTTGTTCGGCGGGCTGCCATCGTCGCGCGCATCAGCCCACACATACCAATCGGCCTTGGGATTGTCGCGGCTCTCGCGGCTTTCCTTGAACCAGGCATGGTCCACCGAGGTATGGCTGAACACCTGGTCGATCATCACCTTCAGGCCCAGCGCATGCGCCTTGGCCAGCAAGCGGTCGAAATCGGCCAGGTTGCCAAACAGCGGGTCCACATCGCGGTAATCGGCGATGTCGTAGCCGAAATCAGCCATTGGCGACTTGAAGAACGGTGACACCCAGATCGCATCCACGCCCAATGACGCCACGTACTCCAGGCGATCGATGATGCCCGGCAGGTCGCCGACGCCGTCGCCATTGGTGTCCAGGTAGCTGCGCGGGTAAATCTGGTAGATGACGGCACCGCGCCACCATGGAGTCTTGGACATCGAACGCCCCCCTACGGGCCTCAGAGCCCCTGTTTCAGGGCCGCGAAATGTATGCCGGCCAGCTTAGCGTCGGCGCTTTGCCGGCGGTGTTGCTTGCATACGTATTCACTGCGCAAAGGCCCGGTTCTGTTCGGTTTTCGGCCCTGACGGGCCGCCTACCCCGACACCGCCTATAATCCCCGGGTACCCCCTGAAGTCTTCCTATGAGCATCGCTGAACATATCCGCCCCGCGCTGGGCCTGCCTGCCATCCAGACCCTTGCCGCAGCGGACATGGCTGCCGTCGATGCCCTGATCCGTCGCCGCCTGTCCTCGGACGTGGTGCTGATCAACCAGATCGCCGACCACATCGTCTCCGCGGGCGGCAAGCGCCTGCGGCCGATGCTGGTGATGCTGGCCGGCCATGCGGTCGGCGGCGCCGGTCCGGAGCACCACCAGCTGGCGGCGATCATCGAGTTCATCCACACCTCCACCCTGCTGCACGACGACGTGGTCGACGAATCCGACCTGCGCCGTGGCCGCAGCACCGCCAATGCCCTGTGGGGCAATGCCCCCAGCGTGCTGGTCGGTGACTTCCTGTACTCGCGCAGCTTCCAGCTGATGGTCGAGCTGGAGCGCATGGCGGTGATGCAGATCTTGGCCGACACCACCAACCGCATCGCCGAAGGCGAAGTGCTGCAGCTGCTGCACGTGCATAACCCGGATACCGACGAAGCTGCCTACCTACGGGTGATCGAGCGCAAGACCGCGGTGCTGTTCGCCGCCGGCACCCGCCTGGGCGCGCTGGCCACCGGCGCCGACGAAGCTGTGCAGCAGAAGCTCTACGACTACGGCATGCACCTGGGCTATGCCTTCCAGATCGCCGACGATGTGCTGGATTACTCCGCCAATGCCGACGAGCTGGGCAAGAACCTGGGCGACGACCTCGCCGAGGGCAAGGCCACCTTGCCGCTGATCCATGCCATGGCGCACTCGGACGAAGTGGTCCGCAACCGCCTGCGCGAGATCGTGCAGGACGGCGATGCCAGCGCGATGCCGGAAGTGTTGGCTGCCATCCATGCAACCGGCGGCCTGGAATACAGCCGCAAACGCGCCGTGGAATATGCCAACGCCGCCGAGCAGGCGCTGGACGGCCTACCGGAAACCGACGCCGTTGCCGCCCTGCGCGGCCTGGCCCGTTACGCCATCGAACGCAGCCACTGATCGCGATGGCAGGCCTGCAGCAGTTCAACGAGGAAGAACGCGCCGTGCTGTTGGCGGTGAAAGGGGTCGGTGCCACCGTGGTGGCCCGACTGGAGCAGCTGGGATTCCATTCGCTGCAGCAGTTGGCGGAAGCCGAAACCGGCGACGTCGTCAGCCAGGCCTCGGCCATGCTGGGCAGCAGTTGCTGGCGCAACAGCCCGCAAGCGCGGGCGGCGATCAGCGGGGCGATAGCGGCGGCGCAGAGCCGGGCGTCGTTGTAGGAGCGGCGCCGGGTGGCCTCGGGCCATAAGCCGCGAAGCCACGGTTGTTCCCGGCGCTACCAAAGGTGAACCGCCAGTAGCGCATCCCGTACGGACAGCTTTTACCGCGATCTGACAGGTAGTCAGCTTCGCGGCTTATGCCGCTCCCACAAATCTGCACGCCTGATGCGTTGCTGGGAACGCCCCTTGCCGAGCATGGCTCGGCACTACGCTCCCTCCCTTTGCCGTAGGCAAGGGGAGGGTTGGGGAGGGGTAGCTTTGCCGCTTCTGATCTTGCTCTGGCTTCGCGGCTTATGGCCCGAGGCCACCCAGCGCCGCTCCTACAAAACATTGTTGGTGAAGCCCCTGCCGAGCATGACTCGGCACTACAGGCCCCAGGGCATCGCTGGTAAAGCCCCTACCAAGCGTTAGTCCCCTAGCCGCTCTTCCAGGAAATTGTCCATCATCTTCCACGCGCGCTTGGCGGCGCGGGGGTCGTAGAGGCAGCCCGGTGGGCTGTTGGCGTCAGACTCGGCGAAGCAATGCACCGCGCCGCTGAAATTGACGAACTGCCAATCAGCCTTGGCGGCGTCCATTTCGCTGCCGAAGTTGGCGATGTCCTCGGCGGTTACACCGCGATCAGCCGCGCCATTGAGCACCAGGATCGGCACCTTGCCGCTGCCGGCTGCTGCCGGGGCTGGGGTCGACAGGCCGCCGTGCAGGCTCACCACACCCGCCAACGGCATGCCGGCACGGGCCATTTCCAGCACGGTGGTGCCGCCGAAGCAGAAACCCACCGCAGCGATCTGCGATGCATCCAGCGGCACCTTGCCAGCCTGTGCCTTCAAGGCATCCAGCGCCGCCGCCGCACGAGCGCGCAGCAGCTCCCTGTCCTCACGCAAGGGTTTGGAAGCCGCAGCCGCCGCATCATTGTCCGTGGGGCGCACGTTCTTGCCGTAAACATCGGCAACCAGCACCACATAGTCATCGCCGGCAATCTGCTCAGCCTTGGCAATCGCCGAGGCATTGACGCCGCGCCAGTTCGGCACCATCACCACGCCGGGGCGGCGGGCATCGCCTTCATCGTCGTAGACCAGCACGCCACTGAAGGTGGTGCCGTCGTGCTGCCACTCCAGGGGCTGCGACTTCATCGCGGCCCATGCCGGCGTTGCCGCCAGTCCCAGCATTGTCACTGCAGCCCATCGCCACTTGTTCATGCCTGCGCTCCTGAGAAGAGGACGGAGGCATCCTGTCGATATCGCCTCCCGTGGCGCATTGTGCATTGGCGGCGTTACGCAGGTGTGCTTGGATATGCATCCCCAACGTGTCCTTCTGCATATGAGCCTCGTCGATACCTTCCTTTCCGGCCTTGTGCCGCGCTTGCCGGCAGATGACGCGCCAATGTGGCGCTGGGTGGAAGGCGCAAGCGAGTCCGAACTGCAACGCCTGCAGCGGCAATGGCCGCAGGTGCCGGCGAGCCTGCTGGAGCTGCTGGCACAGGTGGATGGCAGCCACTACCGGGACTACCCGCAAGGTGAGGTCAATGTGCTGATGCTGGGCTCGGATGTCGGCGACGGCAGCTACCCCTACTACCTGCGGTCGGTGCAGCAGATCTTCGAGGACAGCGCGCAGTGGGACGACAGCATCCGTTCCATCTACGAAGAATGGCTGGACGATGAGCCGGAGATTCTCGGCGCCGGCATCGATGCCGACGTGCCGATGGGCAGGCGCCTGTGCTTTTCGCACTGCATGAACAACGGCGGCACCTCGATGCTGTACCTGGATTTCGATCCTGCCGACGGCGGCATCAGTGGCCAGGTCGTGCGCTACCTGCACGACCCGGACAGCTATGCGGTGATCGCACCCAGCTTCGATGCCTACCTGCAGCAGCTGATCGACGGCGGTTACGCCTTCACCGACGAAGAAGAGTGATCTGCAGGTAATGGGTGGCGCCGACTGACAATCAGCGCCACGTCGGCCCCGGCCAAGGCCTTACAGGATGCCGATACCCGGAATCGCACTGATGCTGTCCGGATCAAACCCGGCCAACTCGGCGAAGTGCCGTCCGCGCGCCACATAGTCCTTGTAGGCACCAAAGCTCGGTGCGCCCGGCGAAAGCAGCACTACCCCGCCCTGCCCGCCCAGCGCGGCACGCGCCAATTCCACCGCATGCGGCAGATCGGTCGCGGCGTGCAGGCCAAAACCGCCCGCCTCGGCCAATGGCGCGAGCAGCGTATTGATGCGTGGACCGTTGTTGCCCATGGTCACGATCTCGACCGGCGCGTTGTCGCGCATGTGTTCGGCGAAGTCCTGCCAATCCACGCCGCGATCGTGCCCGCCAACCAGCAAGGCGATGCGCTGCCCGGCGAAACAATCCAAGGCGGCCAGCGATGCGTGCGGCGTGGTGCTGATCGAATCATTCACCCAACGCAGGCCATCGCGTTCGCCCAGCAGCTGCAGGCGGTTCGGCAATGGCCGGAAACTCTGCACCGCAGGCGCCAAGGCAACCGCATCCAGACCAAGGGCTTCCAGCGCAGCCAACACCGCGCACAGGTTGCCGCGGTTGTGGCGGCCGGGCAGCGGCGTGTTCGAGGTGTCGAATACTGCCTGCGTACCGCGATGCACAATCTCACCAACCATGTGCCAGCCTTCGGGCTGGTTGAACCAGACGATCTGGCTGTGCGGCAGCTGCAGCGCGCGCAGGTGTTCGTCGGTTGCATTGAGCACCGCCACGCGCGGATGACCGCCGGTCACCAACGACAGCTTGTCGTCGATGTAGCGTTGCTCGCTGCCGTGCCAGTCCAGGTGCTCCGGAAAGATGTTCAGCACGATGGCGACGTCCGGCCGCGTACCGCTGCGGGCGACTTCGCCGGTCTGGTAGCTGGACAATTCCACCGCCCAATAGTCCGGTGCCGGTTTTGGGTCCAGGGCCTCCAGCAGCGGAAGACCGATATTGCCGATCAGGCCGGTGCGATGCCCGGCCGCGCGCAGCAGGTGCGCCAGCAGCGAGGTGGTCGTGCTCTTGCCCTTGGTGCCGGTAACGCAGACCGTGTTCGGCAGCGTGCCATCGGCATCGGCGTGCTCGCTGAACCACAGCGAGGTGCCGCCGATGAACTGCGTGCCCTGCGCCAAGGCATGCTGCGCCTCGGGCTTGTACGGACTGATACCCGGTGACTTGATCACCACATCGAACGAAGCCAGCAACTCACCACTGAGCTCGGTTTCAACGCGCAGGTGTGCATCACCAAGCGCCCGAATTTCCTCTGCTTCAGCAGCAGAGCAAAGCACCGTCAAACGCGCAGGAAACCGCTCCTGCGAATCACCACTGACGATTCCCCACTCCCGATCACGCAGCGCGTGATAGGCCGCGCGGCCCTCACGCCCCCACCCCCACAGCGCGACGCGTTTGCCTTCAAGCTGCGAGATTCGCACGCAGACGCTCCCACAGTGCTGCCGGGATGCGGTGCTCGCCATCAAATACCAGCAGCGGTTCAATCTGCAGTTCGTCCGCCGACAAGGTCGGCTGGATCAGGGTGGCGAAGCGCTTGACCAGCACGTCTTCCTTCCAGTCCGGACGCGATGCCAGGGTCGCCATTGCCGCGCGTGATTCCTTGCCCTCGCCAACGCATTCGAACGGCTTGTGATCCTGAAACTCCAGCAGCGCGTCGTAGCCGCCGGCCTGTTCCATATCGTCCAGCAGGTTGCGGCCGAAGATGCGCACCAGGCGGATCTTCGGCATGAACGGGGCCAGCGCCAGGAACACGAAGTGGCACTTCGGGCAGACGCCGCACCAGCGGTTCACCGGGCGCTCGCCGAGGATGTGGAAGTTGCGGTTGCAGCTGGAGAAGTGCGCGTCGTAGAAATCGGTCTTGGCGAACTGACGGGCAACCGCCAGCTCCGACAAGGGACGCAGCAGCGAGTAATAGTTCAGGTCGGCGGCGATGTGCTGCTGCACGTATTCGCCGAACGCCTTCTCGAAGGCCCAGCCCTTGGACCACTGGTGGTTCACTTCACCGGTACCGGCAATCTGGCTGCCGTAGCTAGCCGAGCGCTCGTTGGAGAACACCACTTGGTCCACGCCCTGCACCACGGCTGCCAGCACCATGATCGCCGAGTTCACCGCGGTGACCGGGATATGCCCGTTCCATGCGCCCTGGCGATTGAGCTCGAACAGCTCCGGCGCCAGCGTGCGGCCGATGTTGAGGGTCGGCAGGCCGGTGCGCTCGGCGCAGGCACGGATCAACTGCGAGCCACCGATCCAGGTGACGGTTTCGGCCACTCCGGCATTGCGCAGGGCTTCGATGCTGACCAGCGAGTCCTTGCCGCCGCCGATGGCTACGAGGGCGTGGTGGGAGAGGCCGAGCGCAGGCGCTTTGCTCCCCTCTCCCGTCGGGAGAGGGGCCGGGGGTGAGGGTGCGGCTGCGGAGGAAGCTGCGTCGGCTGACGCACCCTCTCCCCAACCCCTCTCCCGGCGGGAGAGGGGCTCATTGACCGGCAGCTTGAACCGGTCGCGCAGGTTCAGGCCGTTGCGGTAGGCGAATTCGCCCAGGCCGTTGAAGTACACCGTTTCCACCAACGCGGCCGTGGCCGCGTCGATGGCGTAGCTGTCGATGCTTACCTGCGCCGGCACCGCCGCCTTGTAGTAGCTGACACCTGCAATCAGGTGCAGCAGCTGCAGGGCGCGTTGCACCGCGGCCGTGCGTTCGTCGTTCAACTGGAACGGCGCGCCCGGCACGGTGACGGTCTCGGTCAACTCCGGACCGTCGTCGAAGGCGTATACCAGCCGTGCCACACCGGTGTCCGCGGCGAAATCGCAGCGGACGAAGCGGAAACGGGAAACCTGGTCTTTATCAAAAGCTGTCATGGCGTATCCGGAAATCAAACTTGCCGTTGCGCGTCAGCGCGCAACGGACGACAAAGGTTTTCGCAGCAAACAGACGTCATTGCACTTCATCAATGACGTCCTCGCGCGGCAAGGCGCGTTGGTTATAGGTACTGGCCATGCTGAAACCATAGGCGCCAGCATCGGCGATGACCATCACATCGCCCGGTGCGGTCGCTGCCGGCAGCTTCACCCGCTCGGCAAACACATCGCTGGATTCGCAGATCGGGCCGACCACGCTGAAATCAACATCGCGCTCGGCATCCAGCCGCGACAGGTTGGCGATGTCGTGCCAGGCGTCGTACAGCGCCGGGCGCAGCAGGGCGTTCATGCCGGCATCCAGGCCAACGCGGCGCACGCCATCCTTCTCCACTACCTGCGAAGCATGGGTCAGCAGCACGCCGGACTCGGCCACCATGAAGCGGCCAGGCTCGATTGCCAGCTGGAAGGCCGGGTGCACCGCCTTGATGTCGGCCAGGCCAGCGGCCCAGGCGTCCAGATCGAAGGGCTCGTCATCATCGCTGTACGGCACCGGCAGACCGCCGCCGATATCGAGGATTTCGACGCTGCCGATACGGCGCGCGAAGCCGGCCATTTCATCGACCATCTGCTTCCAGTGGCCACTGTTCTCGATGCCGCTGCCCAGGTGCGCATGCACGCCGGTGATGCGGATATCCAGCGCGCGGGCGGCGGCGATGAACTCATCGACGCGCTGCGCGGACAGACCAAACTTGGAGTCCTTGCCGCCGGTGTTCACCTTCTTGTGGTGACCATCGCCGTGGCCCAGGTCGATGCGCAGCCACAGCGAACGGCCACGGAACACTTCCGGCCAATGCTTCAGCAATTCGACGTTGTCGACGGTGACGTTGACGCCACGCGCCAGCACGGCTTGGTATTCGCTGATCGGTGCGAAGCTCGGGGTGAACAGCACGCGCTCCGGGGTGATATCCGGCACCGCGGCGAACACCAGCTCCACTTCGCCCTGCGATACACATTCCAGGCCGAAACCTTCAGCCGCGAGGGTGCGCAGGATCTCAGGGTGCGAGTTGGCCTTGATGGCGTAGAAACGACGGTCGATCGCCGGAATCGCCTTCAACTGGCGGGCGCGCTCGCGCACCTTGTCCAGGTCATAGATATAGGCAGGCGTGCCCTGTGCGGCCAGCTCCAGCAGCTTCTTCTGCTTGGCCGGTGCCTGCCACCACGGCGTCTGTCGCGGGCGGATGCTGCCGATGATTTCGCGCCAGCGCGGGCCGAATACCTGCTCTTCGTAGACCGGCATGGCGCCGCTGTCGATCAACTCGGCGTGCAGGATCGGCAACAAGCCATCCGCATCGGCCTCATCGATCACGAAGGTCAGGTTCAAGTCGTTCGAGGACTGCGAAATCATGTGCACGCGCTCCTTGCCGAACGTGGCCCACACGTCGGAGAGCTTGTACAGCAGCGAGCGCATGCCGCGACCGACCAGGGTGATGGCCGCGCACGGCACGATCACCTTGACCTTGCAGATCTGCGACAGGTCGGCCGACAACGCCGCCAGCACATCGGTGTTGACCAGGTTTTCGGACGGGTCCAACGACACGGTGACGTTGGTCTCGGCCGAACCGATCAGGTCCACCGACAGGCCATGCTTCTTGAACAGGTTGAACACGTCGGCCAGGAAGCCGACCTGCTGCCACATGCCGATACCTTCCATCGAGATCAGCACGATGCCGTTGCGACGGCTGATTGCCTTGACGCCCGGCACCGGCTCGGCGGCACCGTCGATGCTGGTACCCGGCATATGCGGGCGCTCGGTATCGAGGATGGCCATCGGCACGCCGGCATCGCGACAGGGCTTGATCGAGCGCGGGTGCAGCACCTTGGCGCCGGTGGTGGCGATTTCCTGCGCCTCGTAATAGTCCAGGCGGGTCAGCAAACGAGCATCCGGTACGTCCTTCGGATTCGCGCTGAACATGCCCGGCACGTCGGTCCAGATTTCAACGCGGCTGGCGCCGAGCAGCGCGCCGAAATAGGCGGCCGAAGTATCCGAGCCGCCGCGGCCGAGGATGGCGGTGCCACCGTCGCCGTGGCGGGCGATGAAGCCCTGGCTGATCAGCATACGGGTCGGCTGCGCCGAGAAGCGCTGCTTGAAGTCACCGCCGCCCTGCCACTGGCAGTTCACCGACAGGCGCTGCGACCACTCGGTCTGGTTGGGCGCGGGCGGCAGTGCATCCAGCCACTCACGGGCGTCCATCCAGCCGAAGTCCAGGCCGTTGCTGCGCAGGTAGGCGGCACCGACGCTGGAGGACAGCAGCTCGCCCTGGCCCAGCACTTCGGCCTGCCAGTCCAGCGGACGGCTGGCCGCGCGCGGGTCGTCCAGCAGCGCCTGCAGCGCGGCCAGGCGTTCAGCCAGCACTTCGCTGCCCAGCTCCAGCTCGGCGAGGAATTCATTGTGGCGGGTGACCAGCGCGGCCACGCGCTCGCGGCTGTCGGCGGCGCCGTCGGCAATCGCGGTCAACTCGTTGGTGACGCCCGACAAGGCCGACACCACCACCAGTACCCTGCCGCCGGTCTCGTCTGCACGTTTTTTCGCCAACTGACCGATCGTGTTCCAGCGATGACGACGCGACACCGAGGTGCCACCGAACTTGAGGACGATCCAGCGATCAGCGATTGGGGAAGCAGACATTGGCTTTGTGGATTCACTAGTGGGAGAAAGACCCGGCAATGCGGGCGGAACTACCGATTCTATGCCAAGGCCGCTGTGCCGGGACGGCTGAGTTTCCAGCGATACCATCGCCACCCGGCCTCCCTTCCCGGGGCGGAGAAAGTAGCATTTGCAACGATTCGGGTCATCTTTGGGTGAAAGGGGGCTGGACTGGAGGCTTTGGCTTTGGCTTTGGCTTTGGCTGTGGCCGTTGCCTACGCTTCTAAACGCCGTCATTCCCGCGCAGGCGGGAATCGCTCTGGCTCTAGCTCTGGCTCTAGCTCTGGCTCTAGCTCTGGCTCTAGCTCTGGCTCTAGCTCTGGCTCTAGCTCTGGCTCTAGCTCTGGCTCTGGCTCTGGCTCAAGCCC
>NZ_JBRREC010000089.1:0-20256 GCF_056760015.1 Stenotrophomonas sp. STEN029
GGGCCCATTGCCGAGCATGGATCGGCACTACAGGTCTGGTATTGCCGGTAGAGCCCCTGCCGAGCATGGCTCGGCACTACAGGTCTGGTATTGCCGGTAGAGCCCCTTGCCCAGCAAGGCTCGACACTACAGGTGTGGGAGCGCGTCGAGGTCACCCAGGGCGCGGATCAGACGCCTGGCACGTTTGTCGGGCTTGTGCTCCGGGGCCTGGTAGCCGGTGCGTTCGGCGGCGCGGCGAAGGTGCACTTCGTGTCGCGCCTGTTTCGAGGCCGCCGATTCTTCGTACATGGCCTGCGCTACCGGCGCCGAGCCGCGTTTGTCACTGAGTCCGCGTACCGCTATCTCGAAGATCTCATCGCCACGCTGCACCCGCAGCGCATCGCCCAGGCGGATGGCGCGGGACGATTTGGGGCGTTGCCCTTCCACATCCACCTTGCCGGTCTCCACCGCCTGCTTGGCCAGGCTGCGGGTCTTGAAGAAACGTGCGGCCCACAGCCACACATCAAGACGAATGCTTGCTACCGCTACGACTTCACCACTCATCGCGTTGCCATGACTCCCTTGTTGCCGCCCAAGCGGTGATACCTGCCACCGCCGCGCTCACCTGCAAGATGCTAGTGTGCCTGCCCCGATCCCGACAACGTTGTCCATGTCGAAACCCAAGCAAACCCGTTCGCTGACCGAAGGTCCAATCGGGACCAGCCTGCTGATGTTCGCGCTCCCCATCCTGGCTGGCAACATCGCCCAGTCGCTGAATGGCTCGGTCAATGCCATCTGGGTCGGCAAGTTCCTCGGCGAGGCAGCGCTGACCGCCACGGCCAACGCCAACAACATCATGTTCTTCCTGATCGGCTCGGTGTTCGGCATCGGCATGGCCGCGACCATCCTGATCGGCCAGTCCATCGGCGCCAAGGACCTGCCGCAGGCGCGGCGCGTGATGGGCACCAGTGCAACCTTCTTCATCAGCCTGTCTGCGCTGATCGCGGTGCTGGGTTGGTTCCTCTCGCACCGCCTGCTGCTGGCGATGGGCACACCGGCCGAATCGCTACCAATGGCCGACGCCTATCTGAAGGTGATCTTCCTGGCGATGCCGCTGCTGTATGCATTCGCCTTCATTACCGCTGCCCTGCGCGGCGCCGGCGATGCGCGCACGCCGTTCCGCTTCCTGCTGTTGGCGGTGTTGATGGATATCGCCTTCAACCCGTTGCTGATCTTCGGCGTGGGTCCGTTCCCGGAACTCGGCATTGCTGGCGCAGCGTGGGCCACCTTCTTCTCGCAGGGCCTGGCACTGGCCGGGCTGATGCTTTACCTGCGCAACAAGCGACACATGCTGTGGCTGGGACGCAAGGACATCGGCCTGTTGAAGATCGACACCGTCATCCTCAAGGCGCTGGTGGTCAAGGGCGTGCCGATGGGCCTGCAGATGATCCTGATCTCGCTGGCGATGATCATGATGATCAGCATGGTCAATGGCTACGGCGTGGAAACCGCCTCGGCCTATGGCGCGGCGATGCAGTTGTGGACCTATGTGCAGATGCCGGCCATGGCCATTGGCGCGGCCTGCTCGACGATGGCCGCGCAGAACGTGGGCGCCGGGCTCTGGCCACGCGTGGAAGCCACCGCGCGCACCGGCGTGCTGTTCAATTTCCTGCTGACCGGTGCCTTGATCGCGCCGATCATCCTGTTTGATCGCAGCACCCTGGCGTTGTTCCTGCCTGCCGCCAGCGAGGCGCTGGAGATCGGCCGCCACCTGAACCACATCGCGGTGTGGTCGTTCCTGTTCTTCGGGGTCAACTTCGTGCTGTCCGGCGTGGTTCGTTCCACCGGCGCGGTGCTGCCGCCGCTGTTGATCCTGGCAATCGGCATGTGGGGCATCCGCGTGCCGTTCGCACTCTGGCTGCAGCCACGTTTTGGTGCCGATGCGATCTGGTGGAGCTTCCCGGTCAGTGCGCTATGCTCGATGCTGATGATCATGGCCTATTACCGCTGGGGCAATTGGCGCAAGGCAACCATCCTGGACAAGCCAGCGCAGGCCACCCCGGCGGAAGTGCCGGCGACGCCGCCGTCACCGGTGGCGGATCCGGACGTGGAATTGGAGCGCTAGTCAGCATTGTGGGAGCTGTGGGAGCGGCGTCAGCCGCGAAGCTGGCATTGCTGGAAGGGCCTGAAAGCTCAACCCCTCCCCAACCCTCCCCTACGCCTTCGGCGCAAGGGAGGGGGCAGAAACACGGCTGATCAATAACTGCCGTCGAAGGCGAAGATCGGCTTGCGCTGCTGCCACAGGCCCTTGGTGAAATCCGGGAATTCCAGGGTCTGGAAGCTGTTGGCGATCGACTGCTCGGACAGCGGGGTGATCGCGCTCCAGGTCACGGCGTCGTAGATGTCGATCGGCATCGGAGCCTTGGCCTTCAATGCTTCCACGAAGGCGTGGATCACGAACCAGTCCATGCCACCGTGGCCGGCACTGGCAGCAGTATCGGCATGCTGCTTCCACAGCGGGTGCTCGTACTGGTCCTGGTAGGTCTTGAACTCTTCCCACTGGTGCGGCGGGCTGCGGCCTTCGATGTGGATGCCGTGGTTGACGTCCATCCACAGGCCCTTGGTGCCCTGCACACGGAAGCCCATCGAATACGGGCGCGGCAACGAGGTGTCGTGCTGCAGTAGGATGGTCTCGCCGTTCTCGCAGGCCAGCGTGGTGGTGACAATGTCGCCGAGCTTGAACTTGACCTTGGTGCTCGGGTGCGTAGTGCCACCGCTCTTGGCAACGGTGTACTCGTGCAACCCGCGCGCCTTGCTGGCAAAGGCATTGATATGGGTGAAACGGTTGCCGCGGTTGATGCCGGTATACATCGCGCAGGGGCCGATGCCGTGGCTGGGATACAGCTCGCCATTACGCTCGACCGAATGCTCGGTACGCCAACGCGCTTCCGACCAGCCCTTGGCACCGAACTCCACGCCGCTGTCATAGGGCTGCGACGGATCACCCGAGTTGAACTTCACTCCACGCAAGTCGTGCTGATATCCACCCTGCAGGTGCACCAATTCGCCGAACAGGCCCTGACGCACCATCTGCAGCGCGGCCATCACGTCACGGCGATAGCAAACATTCTCCAGCAGCATGTACGGCGTGCCGGTGCTGAGCTGGGCATTGAGCACATCCCAATGGTCCTGCAGGGTGATGCCAGCGACCACTTCGCAGCCCACCGCGACCTTGGCCTGCATCGCCGCGATCGCCATCGGTGCATGCAGCTCCCATGGGGTTGCGATGATCACGCCATCCAGGCCGCGCTGCTCCAGCAGGCGCTTCCACGCGTTCTGGTCGCGGTCGGCGCCATAGGCCTGCGGTGCCGGCTTGCCGGCCTTGGACACCATGTCCATGGCGCGGCCGAGCATGATCGGCTCGATGTCGCACAGGGCAACCACTTCGACGTCGTCGCGGCGTACCAGTTCCTTCAACAGTACCTGGCCACGCATGCCGGTGCCGATCACGCCCAGGCGCACCTTGCGACCACGTGCCCAGGCCGGCGTGTTCGGCAGCAGGCTGGTGGCGGCCAGGGCCGCGCTGGCCATGATGAATTCCCTACGCTTCATTGTGTTTCCTCTTTCAGGGGTCGTGCCGGTCATGGCAGGCGTGCCGCGACCGTGCTGACGGTGTCACTGTCTTCCCCCTCATGCAATGCATGAGGGGGAAGCGGTGCTGCGGTGATCAGAACTTGTAGGTCGCGGTCACGCTGTAGATGCGGCCGAAGTTGTTGGCGTAACCGGCAAAGTTCATCCAGTCGTTCGGGTCGTAGAACGGCAGGCGGTTGAACAGGTTCTTGACGGTCACACCAACGCTCAGCTTCTCGATCGGACGCCAGTTCACGCTCAGGTTGGCCGTCCACCATGCCGGTGCGCCACCGCAATGGCCCGGGGCCAGATCGAGGTAGCTACCGGTGCAGGTCTGGGCGTTGTTGTCCTGCGCATCGATGCGGTCATAGGCCCACTTGGTACCGCCGACATAGTTCACGTAGAAGCCGGTATCCCAGTTGCCATACGTCCAGTTGGTGTTGAACGTGGCGCGCACCTTCGGGTTGTTGTAGTAGCCAACCACGTTGCCGTAGTACCAGCCGTCACCGTTGTCGGAGTTGTACATGTTGCGGTTGGCAATCGTCGCGGCCACACCGATGTTCAGGCGGCCCCATTCACCCAGGTCGAAGCGGCTGCGCAGGTCCACGTCGAAGCCGTCGATCAGGGTGCGGCCACGGTTGCTGTACTGGCCGATCACGCTGGCCACGTTGCCGATGCTATAGCCCGGCAAGGTGCCCGGGCAGGTCACGCCACTGGCAGGGTCGCTGCACATGGCGGCCAGCGCAGCGAGGTTGGACCTGTCGGACTCGGTGATCGGGAAGCGGGTCATCGAATCGATGTCTTCTTCCTTGCTGTAGTCCGGTGCAACGATTTCATCGCGGCGGTACACGAACCAGTAGTCGGCCGACACCGACAGCCAATCGGTCGGCTCCAGCACGACACCCAGCGTCGCGATCTTTGCCTTCTCCGGCTTCAGGTCCTGGTTGGGCTGGGTCATGCGCGCCACGTTGCGGCTGCAATCGCTGTTCCACAGGCTGTTGCCCAGGTCCTTGTCGACGACGCGGTTGGACTGCCGCAGCAGGCCGGCGATCGCATTGGTTTCCGCACAACGGACCTCATCACGGTAGCCGCCGATCTGCGCATACACGCCACCGCTACCCGCTTCAGCCAGGCTCGGTGCGCGGAAGCCCTCCGAATAGGTACCACGCAGCATCAGCTGCGGCAGTGCCTGGTACTTCAGGCCGATCTTCGGCGCGGCATTGGCGCTGAAGCCCGGGTACTTGTCCAGGCGCAGTGCCAGGTCCATCTCGAGCTTTTCAGTCAGCGGCACCACGGCTTCGGAGAACAGCGCGTAGGTGTTGCGCTTGCCGTCGAACCACGAGCCGCCCTGCTGGGTGATCAGACCGTTGGCGGCATCCGGGTTGCCCGGCGTGTAGAAGGTCTCGCGGGTAGCATTGAAGCCGAACGCCGCGCGCACTTCGCCGGCCGGCATGTTGAACAGCGGGCCTTCGATCTTGCCGTCCAGGGTGTGCAGGCGGGTCCACGACTCGATGTCGAAGGTCGGGAAGGCTTCGCGGATCAGCGCCGCGTTGGCTTCACTGATCTCGCCGAACTTGTAGGCCGGGTGATCGGAAATGATGACGCGGCCGGTACCCGGATCGATGGTGTACGGACCGAAGGCTTTCTCGAAGCCCTTCAGGTTGACGTTGGTGGTCTGGTAGGTGACCGAGTGCGAACCTGCGGTGGCGAACGCGGTTTCCCAGTTCCAGTCGCCGGCAGCACCACGCAGACCTGCCACCACACGGTAGCTGTCGTCGGTATTGCGTTGGCCGAAGTGGCCACCGCCGACGTCCTGCAGCAGGTAACCCAAACCAACCACACCGCCATTCATCGCCTTCAACTCCGGGCTGGCGTGGTTGTATTCGTTGTTCGGGCCGAGCCACGGGGTCAGGAACTGGTTGACCGTATTGCCGGTGTTGCGCGAGAACCAGCTCTGCGGATTGCCGGTGGTGGTGCCGTAAGCACGCGGCGTACCGCCATTGGCGTGCAGATCGATGTCGGTATAGGTGACTTCGGCGAATGCCTCGGTGCTGTCATTGAGCTGGTAATGACCATTGACGTAGGCAGTGACGCGCTTGGAATCCGCGCCGCCGTTGATCTGCCGGTTCATCCAGGTCTGCCAGATGCAGCGCGTGCCACTGCTGACCTGCAGCACGTTGTTGCAGCCCGGTGCAGCCTCGTCCTTGCGCACGCCGGTGACCGGATCGATGGCGTAGTAATAGCCGGGGTTGAACACGCCCGGCGCACTGCCGGTGTCCAGCCGCAGGTTCTTGATGTAGTCCGGATTGTTGACGTAGAACTGGCCCGGGTGCTTGAGGTACCACTCGCTGTCCGGAATACCGTCGCGCTCATACAGGTTGACGCTGGCATAGACGTTGTAGCCATCCTCGGCCATGTCGCCGAAACCGCCGGTGACGCTGGCCTGCTTTTCACCGAAGGAATCAAAGCGCGAGGCGGTATCCCAGGTACCGCTGACTTCCAGGCCCTGGTAGCTGCTCTTGGTGATGACGTTGATGACGCCGGCCACCGCATCGGTGCCGTACACGGCCGAGGCGCCATCGGTCAGCACTTCCATGCGCTCGATGACGGCGGCAGGAATAGCATCGATGTTGACGAACTGGGTCTGGAAGCCAGCCGGTGCGCCGTAGTACGACAGGCGGCGGCCATTCAACAGCACCAGCGTGCCTTGAGCGCCTAGGCCGCGCAGGTTGGCCTGCGACGCGCCGTCGGAGCCGGTGAACAGGGACTTGGAATCAACCTGGCCCGGTCGTGCCGCTGGCAGATTGTCGAGCACCTGCAACAGCGTGCGCGCGCCCATGTTTTCGATGTCCTGCTTGCTGATCACCTGCACCGGCGATGCGGTTTCCACATCGGTGCGACGGATGTTGGAACCGGTGACCTCGATGCGGGACAACTCGGTGGTCTTGTCCTTTTCCTTTTCAGCCTTGTCCTGCGCGAAGGCAGGTGCGGCGATGGCGAACAGCACGCTGGCGACAGCCAACGATAGTGGAGCTTGCAAACAGCGTTTGGCACTGCGGTTGGCTGGCAACATCGGGGTTCTCTCCTGGCAAGGGCACGCAAAAAAACAGCAGTTGGCGGGCAAAGCGATCCCATGCCACGGTTCTTGGACCGTAGCCGGGGGTAATCCGGTGGGAGGAGCGGTGTTACGGGTGGGTCATGGCGCGAGGATGTCGGCGGAATCGCCCTCCTCGCCTATCAGTACGGCATTGGCCCAGTTGGCACAGACCTGGGACGGTTGGCTACCCTGCGCACCCAAGGTGCGCAGGCTCAATCTGGACAGACCGCGGATGTCGAGCTCGGGCTTGACCACACCCGGTGCTTTCACAAAGCCGCTGTCATAGAGCAGGCGGTCATCGCCCCAGACCTGGAACTGCAGGCCGCCGGCCTGACGGCATTGGTCGTCGACGCCGAGGTCGGCGCGCAGCGTTTTCCACTGCCCCTTCAGACTCATGTCGATGCGACTTTGCGCACCGACGCCGAGACCGCGGCGGAACTGCAGGCCGTTCATGCGCATCGGTACTGCCGCAGCGAACGAACGATCGGCATGCACCTGGGTGGCCAATCCGGCCGGCAGCGGCAGCTGGGAGAGGTATTGCTGCCGCGCCGGCCGCTCGGCCGTTTGCTGCTCGAGGATATGGAAGGTGGACAGTGCAATCGGGCCAACATCGCGCGGCTGCAGTGCATCCACCGCACGCGCGGTGCTGCCCTGCGCTGCGGTCACCATCGGATCGGCACCGCTTGCGCCGTCACCGTCGGGGTTCTGCACGCTGAGCACGCGGAAGCGCAGCAGGCGGCCGGCGTGGGCTGGGAAGTCGATGCGCTGCAGTTCCTGCTTCAGCTGCAGGTGACCGCTGGCAATGGGCTTGCCCCACTCACCATTGCTGTCGGCCATGTAGATTTCGTAGTCACGCACCTGGCCATGCTTCCAGTGCTGGTCATTGCGCGGTGCCAGTTCGATGCCGTCGATCAGCTTGCGTTCGCCAAAGCCCACCACCCACTCGTGGGCGCCGGTACGGATGGCCTGGTTGCGCACGCTGCGGAACCAGGTTGCCGGATCATCGTCGAGGGCATTTTCCAGCGGATGGCCGGGTTCTTCGGCCGGGCGGTTGACCACCAACAGGCTGTCGGACGGCAGCGCGCGGCCAAGCTCCGGTGCGTTCGGGAAAGCGTCGTCAGCCAGTGCGGCGGCGACCGGGAAATCCAGCTGCAGTTTCAACGGCGCACGGATGTCCTGGCTGGCGGTACGCACGTGCAGGGTGCCCTTGCGCTCCTTGCCATCGAAGTACCAGCCTTCACTGGCTGCCTGCAATGCAGCGGCATCAGCCAGCTTGGGCAGCGCGCGGCCATCCAGCTGCACGGCAGTCGGTGCGCTGCGATTCAACACGCGCAGGCCGTAACGGCGCTGCGCCAACTGACCTTGATACTCGCCCTGTACCGGCGCGATCTCCACCTGCACCGGGCCACTGCCCTGCGCCGGTGCCTGCACGCGGATCTGCTGCGTGCTCGACTCACCCTTCTGGTAACGGCGGGTACTGCCATCGTCTTCGTACAAGGTGTAGCTGGATTCACCCTGCGGATACAGATCGAAGGTCACCTCATCCAGCGGCTTCTCGCCGTCGAACAGCATCTCCGGATACATCGGCAGGATCGCTCCAGCGCGCACGAATACCGGCAGCGTCGCCAGTTCGACCGGGCGGTCGAGCTGCTTGCCTGCAGCACCGGCCTGCAGATGGCGGCCATCCCAATAGTCGTACCAGCCGCCAGCCGGCAGATGGATGTCACGGCGCCAGCCACGGCTTGCGGCCTGGCTGCGATACACCGGCGCGACCAGCAGATCGCGGCCGAGCAGGAACTGGTACTTGTAGGTTTCGTCCTGCGCGTGCGGGTCCTGCGGGTTGTCCCACATCAGCCCACGCACCGGCGGCGCGCCGCTCTGCGCGGCGTCATGCACCAGCCCGTACATATACGGGGTCAGGCGCATTTTCAGCTTGAGGTAGTCGCGGTTGATCGAACGATAGGGCTCATCGAAGGCCCAGGGGTGCTTGCGCGCGTTCGACGACCAGCCGGACATGCCCATCAGCACCGGAGTGAAGGTTTTCCACTGCAGGTCGCGGGTGAAGGTTTCGGCGCTGCCGCCGAAGATCGCATCGACATCACCGCTGGCATAGGCCATGCCCGACAGGCCCGAACCCACCAGGGTCGGCACGTGCCAGCGGATGTAGTCCCAGCTGCTGCTCTGGTCACCGGTCCATGCAACCGCATAGCGCTGGATGCCGGCCCAACCCATCACCGTCCACAGGAACGGACGCGAGTCGGAGTTGTCGAGGATGCCGTCGAAGGCCTGCCGGTTGGCATCCATCGCGAACTGATAGCCCTGCCCGGTCCAGGCCACGTCCAGCTTCTGCACGCGGCTGCCGGCCTTGCCGACTTCCCAGGCAATCTTGTCGACGCCGTTCTCGGTCCACAGGCCGGTCTTGAAGCCGTACTTGGCCAGGCCCTGCACTGTTTCCGGCAGCTGCTTGTAGCCGCAGCCGTAGCCGTCGTTGGGCAGGATCCAGCCGCCCGGCATGTCGTTTTCGCGGTACTTGGCGGCAACACTGTTGACCACGTCGATGGTGGTGCCGGTGGGGCCATCGCTCCAGCCTTCGGGCACGCTGCCGGGCTTCTTGATGTTGTCGCCGTCGTTGTAGCAATCGGCATCGCCGTAGGACAGCGCCCAGCGCGCGACCATGTTCGGCCGGCCGGTCAGCTGGGTGTAGCGTTCCAGCAGCCGCTGCAGATCATTGCCGACGAAGTAATAGGCATCGAAGCGGTCTTCGCGGTGCAGCAGCGTGGCCTGGTCCGGCTGGCGCAGGTCATAGCTGCCGTCGCTCCAGGTATTGCGCAACATGCCCCAGCCGCGTGAGCTGAGCAGCATTGGCGCCGGGCTCGGGCGGTCGCCCTCTTCCCAGCCACCGGAATAGGAAACCTCAAGTTCGCGGCCCTTGAACTGGAAACGGCCGTTCTGCTGGCCGCCACCGTAGAAGGCTTCATCGGCCTGCGAGGACAGCACCTGCACGCTCTGCTCGGCGCTCAGATCCAGCGGCTGCTGTTCCTGCCATAGCGACACCGGCTTGCCGCCGTCCAGACGCTCCAGGCGCAGCTGCAGGGGCTGCCGCTGCACATGCAGGACCAGCGCCGGGGTACGCACGCGGATTTCCTGCGCGTCTTCTTCCAGTTGCGCCTGCACCTGCTGCACGGGCTGCGGCAGCACGATGGGCGCGGCCTTGTCGCCGGCACCGGTCAGTTTGCCGTTGCGGCCGGCCTGCACATGCACGATGTCGTTGGCCAGCACCTCGATGCGCAGGGTGCTGCCGTTGTCACTGCGTACGTCCCAGGCACGCACGCCGTCGCGGCCATCGCTGGCGGTGACGGAGCGCAGATTGCCGATGGGCTCGGCCTGTGCGGTCACTGCCGGCAACAACAAGGCCGAAAGCAGCGCCAGCAGCAGCGGCGATTGACGAACGCAGTGTTCCACCTTGCCTCCAACCCGTTCAACGGGCGTTTCGAAACCGAGTGCGCCGACTCTAGGGCAGGAAATCGAAAGATGTCAACAAAATGAAAGCAAAAGATAAGTAAGATTTCTTGCAATCGAAAGATGGTGCACAGCACCAACTTTCACATCGCGCAGCTGAGCGTATTCACTGCTGTGAAAGGGTTCCCCGGGAAACCTTTCGCTTCGGACGATTCTCAAGCAAGCAAAGTCGAATCAAACAATTTCTTTCGTTTTGCTTTCGGTATTTGACATTTCGAAAGAAAAGAAAGATGGTGCGCTGGCCAATCAGGAATCACACATGGATGCCACCCTGCTTCACGATCTGACCGCCTGGCAGCGCCTGGGCGGAGCCGATACCGCTACCGAAATCGCCCAGCAGCCTGCGCTATGGGAAACCCTTGCCCTGGACCTGCAACAGGCCAGCACGCGCCTGCAGGACTTCCTCGGGCAGCGCCTGTCCGATCCGCGCCAGCGGGTGATCTTCACCGGTGCCGGCAGCTCGGGTTTCATCGCCGAGATGGTGGCCGACACCATCAACGCGCAGTGGCCGGCCGAAGTACGTGCCGTGCACACCACCAGCCTGCTCACCCACCCGGCGCTGTACCTGCAGCGCGACCGCCCGACCCTGCTGGTGTCATTCGGCCGCAGCGGCTCCAGCCCGGAAAGCGTGGCCGCCGTCGACCGCGTCCGCGCCGACGTCGACGATTCCCGCTTCCTCGACATCACCTGCAATGCCGACGGCGAACTGGCCCGTCGTGGCGCCGGCCGCGAGGACACCTGCACGCTGCTGATGCCGGCCGCCAGCTGCGACCGCGCCTTCGCCATGACCAGCAGCCTGAGCTGCATGCTGCTGACCGCACTGACCGTATTCGACAGCGCGCCGTGGGCCGAGCGCGTACAGCGCATCCAGCAGGTTGCCGCACTCGCGCGCCAGGGCTTGGCCAACTGGGATGCAGCAGTCGCCACACTGGCTGCGCAGCCGTACAACCGGGTGATCTACCTTGCCAGTGGTCCGCTGGAAGCGCTGGCCCGTGAGGCAGCGCTGAAGGTATTGGAGCTCACCGCCGGCCGCGTGCTGGCACTGGCCAACACCCCGCTGGGTTTCCGCCACGGTCCCAAGTCCACGCTCAATGATGAAACCTTGGTCGTCGTGCTGCGCAGCGCCGAACCGCTGTCGCGTCGCTACGAACAGGATCTGCTGGAAGAACTGCGCGGTGATGGCGTTGCCGGCAAGGTATTGTCGATCGGCCCGCATTCGGACCTTGGCATCCACGACGACTACACCTTGTCCGTGCCCGCCCTGCCTGACAGCTGGCTGGCGCCGGTATGGCTGCCGTTCGCCCAGTTGTACGCACTGCAGCGCTCGGCCGCACTCGGCCTGACGCCCGACAATCCGTTCCCGGACGGCACCGTCAACCGCGTGGTCAAGGGCGTCACCATCCACCATGGCTGATACCCGCGCCCCGGCCTGTTACGGCATCGACATTGGCGGTACCAAGATTGAACTGGTGGCCTGCGATGCCGCCCTGCAGGTCGCGTGGCGCAAACGCATCGCCACCCCACAAGGCGACTACAACGGCTTCCTGCAGGCAGTGGAAACGCTGGTTGCAGATGCCGATGCAGAACTCGGCCAACGCGCGCAGGCCATCGGCATCGCCTTGCCCGGCGTGCGCGAGCGTCGCAGTGGCCGCCAGCTCAGTGCCAACGTACCGGCGCTGACCGGCCAATGCGTCAGCATCGATCTGCAGGCACGCCTGCAACGGCCACTGCATTTCGGCAACGACCTGCAGTGTTTTGCCTTGTCCGAAGCACACGGCGGCGCTGCTGACGGTTACGCCAGCATGTTCGGCGCCATCCTCGGCACCGGTGCCGGCGGCGGTTACTGCCTGCACGGCAAGCTGGTCGGCGGCTTCAACGGTCTGGCCGGCGAATGGGGCCACTGGAGCGTGCCAGCCAATCTGCTGCAACGGCATGGCTTGCCGCTGCTGGAGTGTGGCTGCGGCCTGCGCGGCTGCGTGGAGCGCTATGTCTCCGGCAGCGGCGTGGCCATGATTGAACGCCATCTTGGCGGCAATGCGGCCAACGCCAGCGAAGTCATCGCCCAGGCCGAAGCTGGCGATATCCGCGCCATGCAGGCGCTGGACATCCACCGCGACCTGCTCGGCCACAGTTTCGCCGCGCTGATCCTTGCGCTGGACCCGCACGTCATCGTGCTCGGCGGCGGTCTGTCGCAGTACGCGCCGCTCTACCAGCAGCTGCCCGCGGCCATCGCCGCACACCTGTTCAACGGCGTGGAAGTGCCGCCCATCGTGCCACCGCGCTTCGGCGATGCCGGCGGTGCCCGTGGCGCCGCCCTGCTCGCCTGCCAACCCGCTTACCTGATTCCCGGAGCTTGACCATGTCACCGCTGCAATCCCTGCTTGCCTCTCATCGCCAAGGCCACAACGTCGGCCTGTACAGCGTCTGCTGCAGCAACGAACAGGTGTTGCGCGCGGCCATGCACGTGGCCGCGCAGCACGGCACCGTGCTGTTGATCGAAGCCACCTCCAACCAGGTCGACCAGTTCGGCGGTTACACCGGCATGACCCCGCCGCAGTACCGCGCCTACGTGGAAGCACTGGCCGATGAAGAAGGATTCCCGCGGGCGCAACTGATTCTGGGCGGCGATCACCTCGGTCCCAACGTCTGGCAGAAGCAGCCGGCCGCCGAGGCGATGGCCAATGCGCGCGTACTGATCGAAGCCTATGTCGCCGCCGGTTTCCACAAGATCCATCTCGACTGCAGCATGTCCTGCGCCGACGATCCGACCCCGTTACCCGATGCTACCGTCGCCGCGCGTTCGGCCGAGCTGGCAGCGATTGCCGAAGCCACCGCCAAGGCCAATGACCTGCCGCCGCCGGTCTATGTGATCGGTACCGAAGTGCCGATCCCCGGTGGCGAAGCCTCGCTGGCAGGCGGCCTGGCCGTGACCACGCCGGCCGCTGCCGCGCAGACCTTGGCCATCCATCAGTGTGCCTTCGACACACCGGAACTGCACGATGCCTGGCAGCGCGTGATTGCCATGGTGGTGCAGCCGGGCGTGGACTTCGACCACAGCAGCGTGCACGAATACGACGCCGCCGCTGCCAGCGAGCTGGCCGATTTCCTCGAACAGCAGCCGCGCATCGTGTTCGAAGCGCACTCCACTGACTACCAGCGTGAGTCCGGCCTGCATGCGCTGGTGCGCGATCACTTCGCCATCCTCAAGGTCGGCCCGGCCGCGACCTTCGCCTACCGCGAAGCCTTGTTCGCACTCGCCGCGATCGAAGCCGAACTGCTGCCTGCCGCACAGTGCTCGAAGCTGCCGCAGGTGCTGGAGCAGGTGATGCTGGCCAAGCCCAAGAACTGGCAGGCGCACTACCACGGCGACGAAGCCACGCTGCGCCTGCTGCGCTCCTACGCCTTCAGCGACCGTTGCCGCTATTACTGGGGCGAACCGGAGCTGCTGCAGGCGGTGCAGACCTTGTTCGCCAACCTGGAACAGCACACCCCGCCGCTGGTGCTGCTCAGCCAATACCTGCCCGGCCAGTACGTGGCCGTGCGCGAGGGCCAGCTGGCCGCAACTCCCGCCGCCCTGGTGCAGCATCGCGTCGGCCAGTGTCTGGGCGAATACGCGCGCGCCTGCAGCGCCAATCAGGCAGGTACGCGCAAGCAAAGCGAAAGTTTGCGCACCCAAAACATTGCGAACGGTTAATCTCCGCTTTCAAACGCACACGAGAGCTGACCATGCGCAATACCCGTCCCCGCCGACAGCAGATCCTGCAACGCCTGATCGACCAGGGCTCGGTGCAGGTTGCCGAACTGGTTGACCAGTTCGGCGTGTCGGCGGTGACCATCCGTACCGACCTGGGCCACTTCGAGGCCCAGGGCCTGGCCACGCGCACCCACGGTGGCGCGACGTTGGTGCGCATGCCACCGCAGGAACAGGACATCCACGAGAAAGATGCGCTGAACCTGTCACTGAAGGAATCCATCGGCATGCGCGCCGCGCAGCTGGTGCAACCCGGCGACAACATCATCATCGACTCCGGCTCCACCACCATGACCCTGGCCCGGCATCTGCGCGATCACCGCGATGTCACGGTGATGACCAACGGCTTGAACATCGCCTGGGAGCTGGCCAATGCACCGGCGGTCAATGTGCTGCTGACCGGCGGCCTGCTGCGCAAGCAGTCGCTGTCGCTGCAGGGCAGCCAGGCCGAGGCCAGCCTCACCTCCTACAGCTTCGACACCTTGTTCCTTGGCGTGGACGGTCTGGACCTGCAGTTCGGCCTGACCACCCACGACGAAGCGGAAGCCCGCCTCAATCACCGCATGGTCGAACGCGCACGGCGCATCGTGGTGCTGACCGACGCTTCGAAATTCGGCCGCGTCAGCCTGCACCGCATCGCCCGCCTCGACCAGATCCACGCCATCATCACCGATACCGGCATCGACGATGCCACCCGCGAGGGACTGCAGCGCCAGGGCATCGAAGTGATCACCGCCGAGCCACCGCTATGACCGCTACCCGCAGCCTGTACGGCCGCATCCTCACTCCCTTGGGCTGGCGCCGCGGCCACGTCCACTTCGACCAGCAGCTGCGCAGGCTGGAGGTGGAAGACCATGCGGGTGATGGCGGCGATCTGCCGATCATCCTGCCCGGCTTCATCGACCTGCATGTGCATGGCGCAGCGGGCGTGGACCTGATGCAGGGCGGCGATGTCGCCCGCCGCATCGCCCACACCCATGCCCGCTACGGCACCACCACCCTGCTCGGCACCACCATGACCGCCGAGTACGGCGAGATCGAGAACGCATTGCGCGGTGTGGCGCAGGTGATGGCGACGCCGGATGCGGATGCCGCGCAGATCATCGGCGTGCATCTGGAAGGCCCTTTCATCAGCCCGCAGCGTTTGGGCGCACAGCCGCCACGCACGCTGGAAGCAACGCTGGAGTCGGTGCAGCACCTGCATGCCCTGGCCCCGATCAAGGTGCTGACGATCGCGCCGGAAATCGGCCAGCACACCGCCTTGATTCCAGCGCTGGCAGCGATGGGCATCCGCGTGCAGATCGGCCATAGCGCCGGCACGTACGACGATGCGGTTGCCGCATTGCAGGCGGGCGCGATCGGCTTTACCCATCTGTTCAACGGCATGACCGGCGTTGACCACTACAAGCCCGGTATCGCTGCCGCCGCCTTGGCGCATGCCGAATACGCCGAACTGATTCCCGACCTGCAGCACGTGCATCGCGGTGCCATCCGCATGGCGGTACGCGCGATCCCGCGCCTGTATGCCGTCACCGATGCCACCGCCGCCACCGGCATGCCCGATGGCGAATACGCGCTGGGCGAGCAGCGCGTGCACAAGTGCATGGGCTGCGTGCGGCTTTCAACCGGTTCGCTGGCCGGCAGCGCACTGACCATGGACCAGGCGTTGCGCAATCTGGTCGATGTCGGCCTCGAACTCGCCGACGCCTCGCAACGTGTTTCCACCATCCAGGCCGATTACCTGGGCCTGGAAGACCGCGGCCGCATCGCGCCGGGCCTGCGCGCGGACATGGTGGTGCTGGACCCGCAATTGAAGTTGCAACAGGTATGGATAGCCGGCAACCCGATCGACCCAAGCTGATCCGCTCCACGTAGTGCCGAGCCATGCTCGGCAAACCGCGCGGATGCGCGGCGCGATCCGGCAGCGCATACGCCGGAACGAAGTGCAGCCGAGCTTGGCTCGGCACTACAAAATCTTGCCCCAGGAACGCGCCGATGACCGACACCACTTTTGCCGTGCCCGCCAGCGACGCCGCGCCGCGTTGGCCCGTGCGCTATCTCCTTTTCATCGCCGGTCTTGGTGGCCTGCTGTACGGCATCGACATCGGCATCATTGCCGGCGCCCTGCCCTATCTGGAAGCCACCGCCAGCCATGCCTGGCAGCTCAGCAGCCAGCAGATGGGCTTCGTGGTTGCGGCCGTCTTGTTGGGCAGCGTGTTGTCGTCGCTGTTCGCCGGCATGATTGCCGACCTGATCGGCCGCCGTGGCGCGATGATGCTCGCTGGTGTGCTGTTCACCGCCAGCATCCCGATCATGGCGTTGGCCTCCGGCTATACGCCGCTGCTGCTTGGACGCCTGTTGCAAGGCATCAGCGGTGGCTTGATCGGCGTGGTGGTGCCTTTGTATCTGGCCGAAGTGCTGGGACCCGAACGGCGCGGTCGCGGCGCAGCGATGTTCCAGCTGCTGTTGACTGTTGGGCTGGTGCTGGCCGCCTTGATTGGCCTGTACCAGGCGCATTCGGTGGATGCAGCAACCGAGTCGGTGCGCAACCTGCCCCTGGTGCAGCAGGCACAGCATCTGTTCGCGGTGAAGGACCAGGCCTGGCGCACGATTTTCTGGACCTGCCTGCTGCCGGGCGTGGTGTTCTGCATCGGCCTGTTCTGGCTAAATGAATCACCGCGTTGGCTGGCACGTCGCGGTCGCATCGATGCCGCACGTCGCGGCCTGCAGGCCACGCTGCCGCCGTCACAGGTGGAAGCCACGCTGGCGCAGATCCAGAATCCAGTCATCGCGAAAGCCGAAGGCGAGCGCGACCGGCTTTTCAGCCGCCGCTACATGGTGCCGTTCGTGCTGGCCTGCCTGGTGCTGGCCTTCACCCAGGCCACCGGCATCAACTCGATCCTCGCTTACGCGGTCAACATCCTCAATCAGGCTGGTCTGCCCGGTGCCGCTGCGAACGGCGCGGATGTAGCGATCAAACTGCTCAACGTGATCATGACGCTGGTCGCCTTGCTCCTGGTGGATCGCAAGGGCCGCAAGTTCCTGTTGATGATCGGCAGTGGCGGCATCTGTCTTGCCCTGCTGGCGGCAGCGATGCTTTTCTTCAAGGCCGAGCAGGGCCGCGCCGATGTGCAGCAGGTATTGCAGCGCGCGGTGCAGGCAGATGGCCTGCAGCTGCAGCTGGATGCGGCGCAATGGCATCAGCTGGCCGGTACCCGCAATCGCGACGGGCAACCGTCGCAGCTGACGGTGTCGTGGAGCTATGGCGGCTTCAGCGATGTGCGCTCACTGCGCAGTGACAACCCCAGCGATCAGCAGCTGTTGATCGAGCGCTCCAGCACCGTGCATGCCGACAGCGTGATTGGCCGTTTCTTCCGCAGCCTGCACCTGAATCCGTTCCCGGACCCGAGCGCCGCTGCCAATGCGCCGTTGCGCATCGAACAGGCATGGATCGGCGCGGTGCCGCCGGCTTCGCATGGTTGGGCGGTGGCGGCCTGCATCCTGGTATTCGTTGCGTTCTTCGCGGTCGGCCCCGGCGTGTGCGTGTGGCTGGCCTTGTCGGAGTTGATGCCAAACCGCATCCGCTCGAACGGCATGAGCATCGCGCTGCTGATCAACCAGTTCGTGTCGACCACGATCGCGGCGGTGTTCCTGCCGACGGTGGGCCATTACGGCTACGCGAGCATGTTCCTGTTCTGGGCGACATGCACGTTTGCCTTCTTCCTGATCGCCGCGTTCTGGCTGCCGGAAACCAAGGGCAAGACGCTGGAGCAGATCGAGGCGCATTTCCGCTGAGTGGCGGTTGAGCTACACGCCAAAGCAGGAATCAAAAGCCCCCTCATCCGCCCTCCGGGCACCTTCTCCCGCAGGCGGGAGAAGGGAAAGCAGACATCACTGGGAACTGACGCATTGCTCGCGCTCAGGCATGGCTATGCGCGGCCAACCACCAGAACCGACGAAGCCCAGCCTTCCCTTCTCCCGCTTGGGGGGTTAAGAACAGGCGTTCACGAGCCAAAGGCTCGTGACTGTTCGTACGCCCTGCGTGCTACGCAGGGCCGGGGCGCGGAGCGAGGTGCCCGTAGGGCGAATGAGGGGGCTTCTACGCTTCTGAGCCTCAAAGCCTTAAAGCCTTAAAGCCTTAAAGCCTTAAAGCCTTAAAGCCTTAAAGCCTTAAAGCCTTAAAGCCTTAAAGCTTGAGAACCTAAAAGCTTGAGAACCCCAAAGCATCCCCAGCTTTCAACCTCCACCCAGCCCCACAAACGCAAACGGCCACCCGAAGGTGGCCGTTGCTGCAAACAGGCTTGGCCTGTTGGCGGGATTACTCGGCGGAAGCCTTGGCAGCCAGGCGAGCAGCCTTGGCCTGCTGGGCAGCAGCCAGATCTTCCTTGATGCGGGCAGCCTTGCCTTCCAGGCCACGCAGGTAGTACAGCTTACCGGCGCGAACCTTACCGCGACGCTTCACTTCGACCGAGTCGATGATGGCGCTGTGGGTCTGGAAGACGCGCTCGACGCCGTAGCCGTGCGAGATCTTGCGCACGGTGAAAGCGGAGTTCAGGCCAGCATTCTTGGTGCCGATGACGACGCCTTCGTATGCCTGCACGCGCTCACGGTTGCCTTCCTTGACCTTCACGTTCACCACGACGGTGTCGCCCTGGCTGAACTTCGGCAGTTCGCGGGTGATCTGGGCGGATTCGAATTCCGCGACGATGGACTTGTTCAGCTTGCTCATTGGGTTACACCGATTGTTCGGGGTGGGCGTGTCGGTATCGACAGCTTAGGCTCATACAGTCGCCGGATTGCGCTGCACGTTATTGTTCTGGCTCCTCGTCAAGCCATTCAGCCGACGGGAACTCGTAATTCTAACTTACTGTTCGCCCTCGGCGCCAGTAGCTTGTTTGAACGAATCTGCAAGCGCCTGCCGGGCTTCGGCCAGCAGCTTGCGGTCGGCCTTGTTCAGGCCGGCCTCGTCCAGCAGGTCCGGGCGACGCAACGCGGTGCGCAGCAAGGATTGCTGACGACGCCAGGCGGCAATGGCGGCGTGGTTGCCGGAACGCAGCACGTCCGGCACATCCCCCAGCGCGTGGCTGGCCGGATGGCTGTAGTGCGGGCAGTCCAGCAGGCCATCGCCTTCAAAACTGTCCTGAACCGCCGATTCGGCGTCGTTCAGAGCACCGTCCTGCAGGCGGGTGACCGCGTCGATGATCACCGCCGCACCCAGCTCACCGCCGGACAGCACGTAATCGCCGATGGAGATCTCCTCGTCCACCTCGCCCGCCAGGAAACGCTCGTCCACGCCCTCGTAGCGACCACAGAGCAGGATCATCCGCGGCAAGGCCGCGAGCTCGCGCACCTTGGCCTGGTCCAGCGGCCTGCCCTGCGGACTCAGGTAGATCACCGGTGCCGGCGTCGGATCGGCCGCACGCGCTGCCGCCAGGGCGGCACGCAGGGGCTCGATCAGCATCACCATGCCCGGGCCGCCACCGAAGGGACGGTCGTCCACCCGGCGGTAATTGCCCTCGGCATAGTCGCGCGGGTTCCAGCCATGCAGCTCCAGCAGGCCCCGCTCCTGCGCACGACCGACCACGCCCAGCGCGGCCGATTGGGCAAGGAATTCAGGGAACAGGCTGATGACGTCTACACGCACAGGCTTTAGAACTCCGGGTCCCAGTCGACCACGATCAGGTTGGCGTCGAAATCCACGGATTTGACGAAGTCGCCCATCACGAACGGAATCATCCGCTCACGGTCGCCACGGGTAACCAACACGTCGTTGGAGCCGGTACTGAACAGATGCGAGGCAATACCCAGCTTGACGCCTTCGACGGTCTGCACGTCCAGGCCTTCCAGGTCGACCCAGTAATACTCGTCCGCGCTCGGCGGCGGCAAGGCGCTGCGGGCAACGTAGATCTCGGTCCCGCGCATGGCCTCAGCCACGTCGCGGTCGGTCACACCCGGGAAGTTCGCCACCAGGGTCTTGCCCGAATCACGGCCACGCACACCGGTCAGCTCGGATTCCTGCCCCGCAGGGGTACGCAGGATCCAGGGCTGGTATTTGAAAATGGCGGAACGCGGCTCGGTCCAGGACTCAAGCTTCAGTTCGCCGCGCACACCAAAAACGCCGGCAACCCTGCCCAGCAGGATCCGGCGCTCGATATCTTTCTTCATATAGCAGTCGGGGGGGGGGGGGGGGGGGGGGGGGCGGCGGGCGGGGGCGCGGCGGCGGGCGGGGGGGGGGGGGGGTGTAGGGGTGTGGGGGGGGGGTGGGGGTGTGGGGGGGGGG
>NZ_JBRREC010000090.1:0-20000 GCF_056760015.1 Stenotrophomonas sp. STEN029
GCGCAGCGCACCCGGGCTGTTGGGGCGTGCTCGGAAAGACTTCCTGCTCCCCACTTCCCGGGTGCGCTGCGCTTACCCGGGCTACGGTCTGACGATTCAGGCCTGCGTTGCCTGCAACCACGCCTTGCGCGCAGCGGTTGAATGGAAACTCCAGGCAACAAAGCGGCTCTGCTTGTTGCCCTGCGCCATCGCCACTTCACGTACCTCGGCTGCGCCAACCTTGCCCAGCTGCTTGTGGATGTCGGCCAGATGCTCGCTCTTGGCCACCAGTGAACTGAACCACAGCACCTGATGCTGGATATCCATGCTCTCGCGGATCATCCGTCGCAGGAATGAAGCCTCGCCACCGGTGCACCACAGCTCGTTGGCCTGGCCACCGAAGTTGAGCGCGGGTGCCTTGCTGGTGCGTGCCTGCGCGCCGCCGAGATTGCGCAGCTTGCGCTGACTGCCTTGCGCGGCCTCCTTGGCCGATGCGTAGAACGGCGGATTGCACAGGGTCACGTGGAAACGCTCATCGGCCTGCAGCAGGCCGGCGAACAGATTGCCGCGTGCATGCTGCTGGCGAAGTTCAATGATCTGGCCGAGACCATTGGCCTGCACATTGGCATTGGCGGCCTTCAAGGCATCCGCATCGATATCACTGCCAAGGAAGCGCCAACCGTATTCGGCCTGCCCCAGCAGTGGGTAGATGCAGTTGGCGCCGACGCCGACGTCCAGCGCACGCACGCCGGGGCCACGTGGGATCACGCCGTTGTTGTCTGCAGCCAGCAGGTCCGCCAGGCCATGCAGATAGTCGACCCGGCCCGGCACCGGTGGGCACAGGTAACCCTCCGGAATATCCCACTGCTGGATGCCGTAATCGCTGGCAAGCAGCGCGCGGTTGAGTTCGCGCACGGCAGCCGGGTTGCTGAAATCGATGCTCTCGGTGCCGGCCGGGGTACGGATCAGGTGCGCACGCAAGGCCGGATTTGCCGCGACCAGCCGCACCAGGTCATAGCGGCCCTGGTGACGGTTGCGGGGATGCAGCGGCGGCTGTGCCGCTGCTTGCCTGTTCGAGCGTTGTAGCCGGGAAATCATGTTCTTGTTGAGCGCTAGGGGTGACGAACCAGGGCAATCAGTGTGCTTGTAGGAGCGGCGTAAGCCGCGAAGCACGTACAGCAGCAGATGACATGTATTGCCTGCACCTGAGGCATTGTCAGCTTCGCGGCTTACGCCGCTCCTACAGGTTCAACAGCCTTCTACAGCTCCAAACCCTGCACGTTCTGCAGCAGCTGCGCACCCGCTTCACCGACGCGCAACGCCAAGGCCGCGGCAATCGCCGCATGCGCATCGCGCAGCACTTCGGCTTCGTTGCGGCTGGCGTCGATGATCTGCTTGTTGGGCAGCTCCAGCTGCTGGAAGATCAGCCGGCAACGCTCCAGGTTCTGTGCGGTTTCGAAGTGGTTGGGCTTGTCGCCACGCGCGCGGATGCGCTCCAGGCCCTGCTCCGGCTGCAGGTCGAGCAACAGCAGCAAATTCGGGCGCGGCGCGAAGTCGTTGGCCTGCAGCATCTCGTCCAGCGGCAGGCCGGCGGCGCCCTGGTAGGCGACCATCGACGGGAAGTAGCGATCGAGGATGACGATCTCGCCACGGGCCAGGGCCGGGGTGATGACCTCTTCCACATGCTGGCGACGGTCGTGCAGCAGGTATTCGACCTCCTGCTCCGGGCTCAGCCGGCCGGTGGCGGCGGTGGCGCGCAGGCGGGTGCCCCATGGGCCGTTGGTCGGTTCCTTGCCCAGTACGACCTGTGCCCCTGCAGCGCGCAGGTGCTGGGCCAGGGTGTGAGCGAGCGTGGTCTTGCCAGCGCCATCAATGCCTTCGATGGCAATGAGCAGGCCACCGGGAATCTGTTGGTTATCCATGGGCGCTACTTTAATCGGATCCGGCCGATACCGCGCGGCTTGACGCCGCTGCCGCCATGCCAGGAACAGCCCCCGTATCAGCGTTCCGGCACGGTGCAGCCGTTGATCGCGCAGTACTCGGCCGCCCGCCGCTGCTCGTCCTCGGTCAGCTCCGGCGGTGGCCGGGCAATCGCGGACTGGATCTGGTCGGGGCCGCCGGTGAGCTTGTTCAGGCCCTGCGCGGCCTTCATCAGGCCATAGCCGATGCCCATCATCAGGTAGCCGCCACTCATGCCGACCTGCTCGGGCGTCGGTGGCTCGCTCCAGTTCTTGCTGAAACGGTTGGGCGCGGCCTGCACCGGGTTCTTGAAGCGGTACAGGTCCAGCGGCTCGTCGTCCTCGGGCTTGATGGCACGCACCTCGCCCAGGGTGGTGACGTTGCCTTGCGCCGGCACCTCCACGACATCACTCGGATTGGTTTGCGCGTTGTCGGCATCTTCGGGTTGAACCACCACGGCCCCGGGGGGCGAGGCCGCTGTGCTTGCAGGCACGGCCTGCTGTGCCTGCGCCGTCCCCGCCAGCATCATGCCGGCCAACCATATGCTCCATTTTGCCGGTAATGCCACAGCCACCCACCCTGCCTGTTGCGCGTCGCCTGCAGCATACGCAGGCAGTCCTTCACATTTTGTTGGAACGCCGGCGTCCGTTCAGCATGTCGTAATCCCAATGGGTCTCACGGCGTGAGACACCAATATGCTTCCATACGTTCTTTGATCGGC
The DNA here is from genome assembly GCF_056760015.1 of Stenotrophomonas sp. STEN029. NCBI lineage: Bacteria > Pseudomonadati > Pseudomonadota > Gammaproteobacteria > Lysobacterales > Lysobacteraceae > Stenotrophomonas > Stenotrophomonas sp. STEN029. Next base: position 2,660 of record NZ_JBRREC010000090.1, read on the forward strand.
AGTTGCGTGCATGGCGTTCTCCCTCGCTCCCCGCACCGAAGCCAGCGAACGGGCGCTGGCAACCACCGATGGCCTGCCTTCGCGTGACGGCTCGCTGCTCGGCCAGCGCCTGGCCCGGCGCTACAAGGACCGGGTCACCGGCAGCTTCACCCTTCCCGGCCGCGAAGGCAGCTATGCGCCGATTCCCGATGACGTGCCCGAGGCGCTGAAAGCCGCACTGAAGGCGCGCGGCATCGAACAGCTGTACTCGCACCAGGCCGAGGCCTGGGACGCCAGCCAGCGGGGCGAGCACGTCGCCATCGTCACACCTACCGCCTCCGGCAAATCGCTGTGCTACACCTTGCCGGTGGTCAGCGCGGCGATGCAGGGCAATGCCAAGGCCTTGTACCTGTTCCCGACCAAGGCGCTGGCGCAGGACCAGGTGGCCGAGCTGCTGGAGCTCAACCGCGCCGGTGACCTCGGCGTCAAGGCGTTCACCTTCGACGGCGATACGCCCGGCGATGCGCGGCAGGCTATCCGCCTGCATGGCGACATCGTGGTCAGCAACCCGGACATGCTGCACCAGGCCATCCTGCCGCATCACACCAAATGGGCGCAGTTCTTCGAGAACCTGCGCTATGTGGTGATCGATGAGATCCATACCTATCGCGGTGTGTTCGGCAGCCACGTCACCAACGTGATCCGCCGGCTCAAGCGCATCTGCGCGTTCTACGGCGTGCAACCACAGTTCATCCTGTGCTCGGCCACCATCGGCAACCCGCATGCGCATGCCGAGGCGCTGGTGGAAGAGAAGGTGCATGCGATCACGGAGTCCGGCGCACCGACCGGGCCCAAGCACGTGCTGCTGTGGAACCCACCGGTCATCAACCCGGACCTTGGCCTGCGCGCCTCGGCGCGTTCGCAGGCCAACCGCATTGCCCGCATCGCGATCAAGAGCGGCTTGAAGACCCTGGTGTTCGCACAGACGCGCTTGATGGTGGAGGTGCTGACAAAGTACCTGAAGGACATCTTCGACAACGACCCGCGCAAGCCGGCGCGCATCCGCGCCTACCGCGGTGGTTACCTGCCGACCGAGCGCCGCGAGGTGGAACGGGCGATGCGCGCCGGCAACATCGACGGCATCGTCAGCACCTCGGCGCTGGAGCTGGGCGTGGATATCGGCGCGCTCGACGTGGTCATCCTCAACGGCTACCCCGGCAGCGTTGCGGCGACATGGCAACGCTTCGGCCGCGCCGGTCGTCGTCAGCAGGCCGCGCTGGGCGTGATGGTGGCCAGCAGCCAGCCGCTGGACCAGTACGTGGTGCGGCATCCGGATTTCTTTGCCAACGCGACGCCGGAGCACGCACGCATTTCACCGGACCAGCCGCTGATCCTGTTCGACCACATCCGCTGCGCAGCGTTCGAGCTGCCGTTCCTGGCCGCTGAGCCGTTCGGGCCGATCGATCCGCTGGTATTCCTGCAGGCGCTGGCCGAAACCGAAGTGGTGCATCAGGAAGGCGACCGCTGGGAGTGGATCGCAGACAGCTATCCCGCCAATGCGGTGAGCCTGCGCGCGGTTGCCGATGGCAACTTCGTGGTGGTGGACCGCAGCGATGGCAAGCAGCAGATCATCGCCGAGGTAGATTACTCCGCCGCTGCGCTGACGTTGTACGAAGGCGCCATCCACATGGTGCAGAGCACGCCGTACCAGGTGGAGCGGCTGGACTGGGACGGCCGCAAGGCCTACGTCACCCGCACGCATGTCGACTACTACACCGACAGCATCGACTACACCAAGCTCAAGGTACTGGACCGGTTTGATGGCAACGGCGCCGGCCGTGGTGATTCGCATCACGGCGAAGTGCATGTGGTGCGACGCGTGGCCGGCTACAAGAAGATCCGCTACTACACGCACGAGAACATCGGCTACGGCCCGGTCAACCTGCCCGACCAGGAACTGCATACCACCTCTGTCTGGTGGCAGCTGCCGCAGGCCACGCTGCTGCGCAGCTTCGCGCAGAAGCAGGATGCGTTGGATGGTTTCCTCGGTGCCGCCTATGCACTGCACATCGTTGCCACCGTCGCGGTGATGGCCGACGCCCGCGATCTGCAGAAAGCAGTGGGCAATGGCGATGGTGCCTGGTTTGCAATTGCCGACCAGACCGGCCGCGGCCAGCTGCGCGGCAATGAAGCCGGTGAAGCCACGGTGGAACTGATGCAGAGCTTCGTGCCCACGGTATACCTGTACGACAACTTCCCCGGCGGCGTGGGCCTGAGCGAACCGCTATGGCAGCGCCAGGGCGAGCTGGTGCAACGCGCGTTGGAGCTGGTGGAGCGTTGTGATTGCAATGCGGGCTGCCCGGCTTGTGTTGGTCCGGTGCTGGCTGCGCAGGAAGATGACAAGGGACCAACACCGCGTTCCTTGGCATTGACCGTGTTGTCGCTGCTGTCTGCCGAGCGCTGCGATCAGGTGCCGACCATCGTCATGGACGAGGCCGTCGACCTGCTGCCATGAGCATCAGCCTGGACAAACTGAAAGCCCTGCGCAAACAGGCGGGGCTGGCGACGGCAGCACCTGCGGAATCAGCGGGGCCCCCAGTTGTTGTAGGAGCGGCGTCCGCCGCGAAGCCACCAATGGTGGACGCTGCAGCAGTGCCCGTTACTCCGGATGCATCTGGTTCTTCGTCGGCCGCGGAAACTGTATCGGCTGCGCGGCTGACGCGGCTCCTACAACAGCCGAAGCAGCAATCTTCGGTGTTTGGCTGGGTCGATCAGATCCAGCACAAACCCGCAGCGCCACAGGATGGCGCTGCGTTGCGGCGCTTGTTGGCGACACGCAACCGCGCCATCGCTCCTGCACAAGCCGTCGAACGTGGCCCGATTGATCGCGATCTACCCGGCACCGAGATCGCCCCCGGACTGCATCTGATCGAAGCCTTCATCCCGCAGGCGATTCCAACGCAACCGCTGTCGTTGGCTTTCAGCAAGCGCCCTGAAGAATCCGTCGCGCCGCAGGACCTGCTGTTCTTCGATACCGAGACCACCGGCCTGGCCGGCGGCACCGGTACCCGCGCCTTCATGATCGGCGCCGCCGACTGGCATCACGATGCAGCGCGCGGCGAAGGCCTGCGCGTGCGCCAGCTGCTGATGTCGACGATGGGCGCGGAGAGCGCGATGCTGGAGTTGTTCGCCAGCTGGTTGTCACCGGAGACCGTGCTGTCCAGCTACAACGGGCGCTGCTATGACGCGCCGTTGTTGAAGACGCGTTACCGGCTGGCGCGGCGCGGTGATCCGATTTCCGCATTGGATCACGTGGACCTGCTGTTCCCGACCCGCCGTCGCTATCGCGGTACCTGGGAGAACTGCCGGCTTGCGACCATCGAGCGGCAGTTGCTGCTGATCGCCCGCGAGGATGACTTGCCGGGTTCGGAAGCGCCTGCAGCATGGTTGAGTTATCTGCGTGGCGGCAGCGCGCGCAATCTGCGCCGCGTTGGCGAACACAACCACCAGGACGTGGTGACCTTGGCGCTGTTGTTCCTGCGCCTGGTACAGGCGGAAGCGGATGAGCGGGCGGAGTTGGCACTGGAGGCGGAGGGCTGAGTTTCAGTTGCTCGTCAGTCGTTGCTTGAAGAGCTTACCCCTCCCCAACCCTCCCCTTGGCTGCGCCAAAGGGAGGGTTGGGGAGGGGGGCTTCTGCTTGAGCTCTAAAACCAAGCCCCAGCAAACCCTCCCGGAACATCAACCACCAAGCGGCTGCGCAATCCCACTGCTGATCGCTTCGCGGATCATCTGCTCGGCATCACGATTGGCCTTGGCACTGGCCGCCGCCTGCTGCCGGCCCAGCTCGGCCTGCTGCTTGCCCAATTCCCTCTGCTGCGCAGCCAGGCTTTCCATCTCCGCACGCATCGCCGGGTTGTCCATTTCCTCGCGGGCCTGTTCCAGCTTGCGACGCGCTGCTTCGTATGCGCGCCGCTGTGCATCGCTGCGTTCACCCGAACTCAGTGCCAACTCCGCCTGCTCACTCGCCAGCTCACCAATCCGTGCGCCGATCTCGCCCATGCGCTCACCGATCTGCCCCTGGCGGTCGCCCAAGGCTCCCTGCCGGTCACCCAGGCGGCCCTGCGCATCACCCAGACGCACGCTTTCGGCATACAACCCCTGGAAGCGCGACAAGGTTGCCGCATCGCGCACCACATAGCGCTTGCCATCACGACGCACCAGCAGCACGCCCTTGCCGTCGTCCAGTTGCTTGGCTTCGCGCAGGTCGGCGACGCTGCCATTCATGACGTTGTGGTTGCCCTTGATCAATACATAACCATCGGCGTTCTGGTTGCTGGAAAGGTGGATCACGCCTTGCGTACGCAATGGTTCAGCGGGTGCGGGCGGGGCGGCAGGCGGGGCGGGTGGTACGGCCAGCGCCGGTGGAGCGGGCGGCGCAGGCGGGGCGGCGGGTACCGCAGCACCAGCAACCACCGTGCGCGACACCGAACGTGTAACCGGTGCAGTTGGCGCAACCGGGGCGACGGGCGCTGCCACAGGTGCGGGTGGTGCCGGCGGCGCGGGCGGTACCGGCATCGCCACCAGCCGCAACGGTGCCACGCCGACCAGGGCGACGGCGGCAATGATCAAGGCCGCACCGACGCGCGGGAAGGAAGAAGTGTCCTGCAACATGAGCAATCTCCGCTTGAGGCTGAGGAAGGTCGGCGACGCGCTGGCCAAACCAGCACCCGGCCGGGGAGCAACGCCCAACTGCAACAGCAGGCGTCCGTAGTGTTGGCGGCAGTGCCGGTCACCGGCGACCACCGCGGCATCCACCGCGGCTTCGCGGGCAATGCCGTATTCGCGGGCGGCCAGGTGCACTACCGGGTGGAAGAAGAACAGGTGCTGGGCAACTGCTGGCACCAATCCCAGCCACAGGTCATGGCGTTGCAGATGCACCAGTTCGTGGGTCAGGGCCATGTCCAGCTGGTCGTCACCCATGCGCTGCAGGCCACGCGCCGGCAGCAGCAACACCGGACGCCATGGGCCAATCAGCTGCGGCGAGTCGATCGCAGTGCTGAGCATCAAGCGCGGTGCGCGGCGCAGGCCATGCGCATCAGCGGCAAGCGCAAGCGCGGCGTTGAGTTTGTGATCGTGGCAGGGCTGCGCGGCACGCAGCAGGGCACGACTGGCGCGATACGCCAGCGCGGTGCGCAATGCCATCACCAGTACGCCAGCAGCCCACATCGCCATCAGCACCAGGCTCCATGACCAACTGCTGTCCGCCGGCAAGGGCTGCATCACGATGAGCGGCGCGGTAGTCACCGGTGCAGCGGTTACTGCAGCCTGCGCCACCATCGGTGCAGCATCGACGGCAGGTAGCAATGGCAACTCCAGCGGTGACGCCCAGAACAGGCCAACCACGGCCTGCACCGCCACCAGCCACCACAGCGCGCACTGGGTGCTGGCCGGCAGGCGCCGCACGTAATGGCACAGCAACCACACCAGGCCCGCCAACAGCGCGGTCTGCACACTGGTCGCCAGCAAGCGGCTGCCCAACAACTCAAGCGTCATCGACATGGCTCAGTCCTCCCGGCGCTGCGATTGCAGCTTGCTGACCAGTGCTTCCAGTTCGGCCAGCTCGTTGTCGCTGACCTCGGCCTTCTCCGACATCCACGCCACGAACGGCGAGATCGAACCCTGCAGGGTCTTCTCGACGAAGCTGCCGACCGCGCCGTTGACCACGTCCTGCTGTTCGGCGGTGGAGCTGTAGCGGTACACGCCCTCGTCCTGCTCGCGCTGCAGGTAACCCTTGGTGCGCAGGCGCTCCATCATCGTCAGCACGGTGGAGCGGGCCAGTCCGCGGGCCTCACCGAAGCGCGCGGCAACCTCGCCGACGCTGGTGGGTTCGTTCTCTCCGATGTACTGCAGCAGGGCCAGTTCCTGGTCCCCGATGGTCTTGCGGCTCATGGCCGTCTCCGTGACTACATTTGTCGTCACGGTAGATCTGCCTACATTTGTAGTCAATAGCCCGGATGGCACCCTGCCCGATGTCGGGCTGAATGATTCAGCTGACAGCGCTGTCGATCTGCCAGCGCGCGAACTCGCTTTCAAACTCGGCAAGGCTCAATAGGCCGAGGCAGGCATGGGCACCGGTCGGTAGCGCCTCACCACGGGCAAAGCGGCGCGCCAGCAGCACGGCGGCGAAGGTGGGAATCTCCGGGCCGTGCAGCATTGGAGCGGTCAAATCCCAATGCACGGTGTGCTGCAGGCCGCCGCGCTGACCACGCAAGGTGATGCGCATGCCGCCAAGATCAGTGCCAAAGCGGTCGAACCAGCGACCGGCGCGGGCGAATACGCCGGCCAGCGCTTCCATCGGCAAGGGCAGACCAACGCGGCGAAGCCAGGCCATCGCAGCCAGACAGCGCGACAGGAACGGCAACTCCAGCGCCGCGCGGAAACGCACGGTCGCCACGCCCGGATAGCGCTGCACCAGCAGCGTGTGGTCCGGCACATCGCAGGGCGAAGCCAGGCGCGGACCGATGCGGGCGAAGCGCACCGGCTGCGGATCGGCCCAGCCGATCACCGGCTGCCAGCGGCCATCCACCCAGCACTCGAACGGCTTGCCGCAATACGACAGCACCGCGCGCACCGTGGCCATGCCCAGCGGCGTGGCCTGTGCGGGTGCGATCACCATGTCGATGCTGTGCAGCTGATCGAACTGCGGGGCGAGTGCATCCACGACCGCACTGGACAGCGCCGGCAAGGTGCTGGCGCCGCTGATCGCGCTGCGCTGTGCCTGCTCGGCCAAGGTCTGCAGCTGCTGCGGGAAATCCGCGACGAAATCGCGACCGTCGGCCAGATCGATGTAGTGCATGCCGGCGCGCAGACAAACCTGCGCCACGTCGTAACCCTGGCCTTGGAAAGGCCCGGCGGTGTGGATGACCAGTGCCGCTCGCGTTTCCGCCAGCTTTGCTTCGAAATCAGCGGCGGCGGTATCCAATCGACATAGTTCGATTGCCGCCAGATCCAAACCGGGTAGATGCGCCGCAGCCTGCGCTGGGTTGCGGCCCGCAGCTATGACATTGATGCCTGGCGTGATCGCAAGCGCACGCACGATGCGCGCGCCGAAATGACCGTAACCGCCCAACACCAGAACACGACAGCTTTCCTGCTGCGACATCGGATCTTCCTGCGTTGATTACTGGGTGGATTATCAGCGAGGAATGAACTGCGTTGGCACCTCCCCTTTGGCGCAGCCAAGGGGGAGGTTGGGAGGGGGTGGCTTTGGCCGTTGCTCGTGCTGGTTGTCTGGCTTTGCTGCGAAGAGCACCCCTCCCCGACCCTCCCCTTCGCTGCGCGAAAGGGAGGGAGTGGATGCGCTGCGCTCGATCGGAACCAGGTCTCTTCATCCCGCTCTTACACAAACAACCGCACCCTGCATGCATACCACCACCTGGAGTCCGCCATGTACCGGATGCTGGTCATCGCCAGTTTCAGCGCCATCGTCGCCACCGCCTGCAGCACCACCCCGGTCAGTCAGGTTCAACCCATCGATGGCGTCATCTCCGGCCAATGCCATACCGACATGGTGCGCGGTGCGGTCGGCCTTGCCGCCGGGCCGGATACCATCGAGCGCGCGCGCGTGGACAGCGACAGCCTGCAGGTGCAGGTGGTGCGCGGCAACGACCAACCCGACAGCGCGGCCTCCATCCAGACCCAGGCATCGACGGGCGGCGAGCGCCTGACCATCGAAGTGGGCCGAACCAACAACATCACTGCCATCCGCTGCGGCTGAGTCGCGCTCAGCCGGCCCGATGCGCGACGCGCAGGAAACGGAGTGCTGCAGTTTCCCACTGGCGGGGCCCGCGTAGCGACCGCATCGTGCTCAGCCGGCCATCACGCCAGCCATCGAAGACACAGGGATCGATATAGGCCTTGCGGCACACCGCCGAGGTGTTGCCCAGCATCGCCGCCACTGCGGCGATCACCTGGTTCTGCAATGCGCTCAGCGCGCGCTCGCCGCCGGTTTCAGGCACCGGCAGCTGGGCCAGTTCACGCAACGCCACCAGCGTGCCACCCCAGGTGCGGAAATCCTTGGCGCTGAAGTCGGCGCCAGTGGCGTTGCGCAGGTACTCGTTGACGTCGCTTGAGTTTACTGGCCGCACCTTGCCGTCATCGTCGCAGTACTGGAACAGCAGCTGCCCCGGCAGTTGCTGGCAGCGCCGCACCAGCGTCGATAGCTTCCGGTCATCGATGACCATGGCCTGTGCCTGCCCGGATTTGCCGCGGAAGCGCAGCCGCGCCTTGCCTTCGCCAGCACGCTCCAGATGCCGGTTGCGCAGCGTGGTCAGCCCAAAGGAATGGTTGTCGCGGGCATAGGCATCGTTGCCGATGCGGGCCAGCGTGCGGCCCATCACCGCCACCACGATCGCCAACACCTTCTCGCGGGGGAGTCCGGACAAGGCCAGATCGCTGCGTACCCGGCGACGCAGGCCAGGCAATGCCTTGCCGAATGCAACGATGCGATCGAATTTGTTGTCACTGCGCGTGCGTACCCAGTCGGGGTGGTAACGGTATTGCTTGCGACCACGCGCATCGCGACCGCTGGCCTGCAGATGGCCGTTGGCCTGCGCGCAGATCCACACCTGCGTATAGGCCGGCGGAATGGCCAGGCGCCGTATGCGCTCGAGCGTTGCCGCTGCACGCACCGCCTTGCCACGCGCATCCACGTAGCGGAAGCCACGCCCGGTGCGCTGGCGGTGAATGCCCGGTTCTCCGTCATGGCTATGACGCAACGCAGACCCTGCCGATGTCGCGGCCATCGCTGCTCCAGCAGATAAACGGTGGCGGAGTATCGCGCAGTGCTTTGCGACGCAGCGTCAACATGGCCGTCACTTGGCGATATGCTTGGGCTGACCCTCAATAGCTTGGAGTTCCGATGCAATTCCCGTCGACGCCGCGCGCCCTGCGCCGCCCCGCCGCCCTGATTGCCACCGCTGCACTGCTGCTGGCCCTGAGCGCCTGCACAAAGCCGGCCCCGGAAGAACAGGATGAGGCACTGAACCAATCCCAGCAGGCCGCTGAAGCCGCTGCTGCGCCCGCTGAAGCCACGCCGCCGCCGGGCGCCTGCGACGCCAGCCAGGTGCAGGGTCTGGTCGGCCAGACCTACACCGATGCCATGCAGGCCCAGGCCAAGGAAGACGCCGGTGCCACCGACGTGCGCGTGCTCAAGCCCAACCAGCCGGTCACGATGGAGTTCATCGGCGAGCGCCTGAACATCGAACTGGATGAAAAGGGCGCGGTCAGCGGCGTCCGCTGCGGCTGAATTGGCAGCGCCAAAGCCTTGCTGGGCAAGGCTTTGGTTGCGCTCGCAACGATGTATTGCGGCGTTGCAACAACTGTGATTTAGTCGAGCCATCCGGTGACCTCAAGGTGCGCTCCAGGTAGAGCACGTTGCGTCCATTGGGTGGGCGCGAGGGCGCTTGGATCAGGCGTATACGCCGCAACGGCGTACGTCGGGTCTTACCCCAACAGCACGACGCGATCCATCTGATGTGCATGACGTGCTCAGCGAGCGGGCAGGAGTGTCGCCGCTCACCTGAATCGCACCGAGGCACAGATGGCAGTCCGCACCCCGCAAGGGCTTTACGACCCGCAAGACGAACGCGACGCCTGTGGTTTCGGCATGGTCGCCCAGCTCGACGACCAGCCATCGCGCCTGTTGGTGGATACCGCCATCGCCGCCCTGTCGCGCATGACCCACCGCGGTGGTGTTGCCGCCGACGGTCTCACCGGCGACGGCTGCGGCCTGCTGCTGCGAAAGCCCACCGTGTTCCTGCGCCAGCTGGCCGAAGAAGCCGGCATCGCGCTCGGCCCCAACTTCGCCGCCGGAGTTGTGTTCCTGCCGCACGATGCTGACGCTGCGCAGCGATGTCGCGCCGAACTGGATGCACAGCTGCGTGCCGCCGGCTGCCATCCGCGCGGTTGGCGTGAAGTCCCTACCGATGACAGCGTCTGTGGCCAGCTGGCGCGCGACACGCTGCCGAAGATCGAACAGGTGTTCGTCGATGCCGACATCGAGCAGAGCGCCGAGCAATTCGCACTGGCCCTGTTCATGGCCCGCCGCCGCAGCGAACAGGCCCTGCGCGATGTCGCCGACTACTACGTCACCACGCTCAGCGCCGAAGCCATCAGCTACAAGGGCATGGTGCTGCCGGACAAGTTGAGCACCTTCTACCCGGACCTGCAGCGCCACGAGCTGGCATCGAGCGTGGTGGTGTTCCACCAGCGCTTCTCCACCAACACCATGCCACGTTGGCCGCTTGCGCATCCGTTCCGCATGCTCGCCCACAACGGCGAGATCAACACCATCGAAGGCAACCGCCACTGGGCGCAGGCGCGCAGCAAGGTGTGGAAGACGCCGAAGTTCGACATCGCCGAGCTCGACCCGGTGATCTCGATGCACGGTTCTGATTCGCAGAGCATGGACAACATGCTGGAGCTGATGGTGGCCGGTGGCATGGAGTTGATCCAGGCGCTGCGCATCCTGGTGCCGCCGGCAACCCAGTCGCTGGAATTCAAGGACGCCGACCTCGCTGCGTTCTATGAGTTCTATGGCTTGAACAGCGAGCCGTGGGACGGCCCGGCCGGCATCGTCGCCTGCGACGGCCGCTATGCCGCCTGCACGCTGGACCGCAATGGCCTGCGTCCGGCACGCTGGATGCTGACTTCCGATCGCCATTTCCTGGTCGCCTCCGAAGCCGGTGTATGGGAAGTGCCGACCGAGCGCGTGGTGCGCAAGGGCAAGCTCGGCCCGGGCCAGATGATGGCCATCGACCTCAAGCGGGGTGACCTGCTCGATTCCGAAGCCATCGACCGCATCAACCGTGCACGTGCACCGTACAAGCAATGGCTGCACCAGGGCGTGACCTACCTGCAGACCGAGCTGATCGATCCCTCGCTGGCCGAGGAACCGTTCGACGAAGCGACGCTGCGCAGTTACCACAAGCTGTTCCAGCTCACGACCGAAGAACTCGAGCAGGTGCTGCGGCCGCTGGCCGAAACCGGACAGGAAGCCACTGGCTCGATGGGCGATGACACGCCGATCGCCGTGCTCAGCCGCCACACCCGTCCGCTGTATGACTACTTCCGCCAGGCCTTCGCGCAGGTCACCAACCCGCCGATCGATCCGCTGCGCGAAGAATGCGCGATGTCGCTGACCACCCAGCTCGGCAAGGAGACCAACATCTTCCACGCCGGCGCGGAAACGGTGAACCACGTCATCCTCAACTCGCCGGTACTAAGCCAGCGCAAGCTGCGCCAGTTGCTGAAGATGGAGCAGTACGTCGAGCGCAATCGTTTGATCGACCTGTCCTACAGCGTCGAAGAAGGCCTGAAGGCCGGCATCGAGCGCATCTGCGCCGAATGCGAACAAGCTGCACGCGATGGCGTGGTGATGTTGTTGCTGTCCGACCGTTACCCGGTCGCCGACCGGCCGATGGTGCATGCGCTGCTGGCCACCAGCGCCGTGCATCACCATCTGTCCAAGGTTGGCCTGCGCTGCGACGTCAACCTGATCCTGGAAACCGGCACCGCCCGCGACGCGCACCACATGGCCTGCCTGCTGGGCTTTGGTGCCACCGCGGTGTATCCGTATCTCGCCTACCAGACACTGTTCGACCTGGGCCGGCGCGGCATCCTGCAATTGAAAAAGGGCGGTGAGGTTTCACAGATCGGCCGCAGCTACCGCAAGGGCATCTACAAGGGCCTGAGCAAGATCATCTCAAAGATGGGTATCTGCACCATTGCCAGTTATCGCGGCGCGCAGCTGTTCGAAATTGTCGGCCTGGATCCGGACGTGGTTGAACTGTGCTTCCCGGATACTGCTGCCCGCATCGGCGGCGTGGGCCTTGCACGCCTGGATACCGAAGCACGCGAGCTCACCGTGCGTGCCTGGAACGATCTGGCGCAGCCGGAAGTAGGCGGCCTGCTCAAGTACGTGCACGGCGGCGAATACCATATGTACAACCCGGACGTGGTGATGACGCTGCAGCGCGCATCACGCACCGGCGATGCCGAAGACTGGCGCAAGTACATGGACGCGGTGCATTCGCGCCCGACCTCGGCGCTGCGCGATCTGCTGCAGCTCAAGCGGGCGGCAACGCCGGTGCCGCTGGACGAGGTGGAACCGGCCGAAGCGCTATTCAAGCGTTTCGATACCGCTGCGATCTCGTTGGGCGCACTGTCGCCGGAAGCGCATGAAGCGCTGGCGATCGCGATGAACCGGCTCGGCGGCCGTTCCAACTCCGGCGAAGGCGGCGAAGACCCCGCGCGCTACGGCACCGAGAAGCGTTCCAAGATCAAGCAGGTGGCCTCCGGCCGCTTTGGCGTCACCGCCGAATACCTGGTCAATGCCGAAGTGCTGCAGATCAAGGTCGCGCAGGGCGCCAAGCCCGGCGAAGGTGGCCAGCTGCCCGGCCACAAGGTCAACGAGCTGATCGCGCGCCTGCGTTACGCCAAGCCCGGCATCGGCCTGATCTCGCCGCCACCGCATCACGACATCTATTCGATCGAAGATCTGGCACAGCTCATCTACGACCTGAAGCAGGTCAATCCGGATGCACTGGTGTCGGTGAAGCTGGTTTCGCATGCCGGCGTCGGCACCATTGCCGCGGGCGTGGTGAAAGCCGGTGCCGACCTGATCACCGTGTCCGGCCACGATGGCGGCACCGGTGCCTCGCCGATCAGTTCGATCCGCTATGCCGGCGTGCCGTGGGAGCTGGGCGTGGCCGAGTCGCACCAGGCACTGGTCGGCAACGACTTGCGCAGCCGCACCATCCTGCAGACCGACGGTGGCCTGAAGACCGGCCTGGATGTGGTCAAGGCCGCACTGCTCGGCGCCGACAGCTTCGGTTTCGGCACAGGGCCGATGATCGTGCTGGGCTGCAAGTACCTGCGCATCTGCCATCTCAACAACTGCGCCACCGGCGTGGCCACCCAGGACGAGCGCCTGCGCGCGGGTTACTTCACCGGCCTGCCGGAGCGCGTGGAGAACTTCTTCCGCCTGCTGGCCGAGGAAGTGCGCGAATGGCTGTCGTATCTGGGCGTGCGTTCGCTGGATGAAATCGTCGGCCGCACCGATCTGCTGCAGCAGCTGGAAGTGTCGCCGCGCGAAGGCGTCAAGGTCGATCTGTCGCGCCTGCTCGCGCCTGCGCATTACGACGGCGCGCATTGCGCCGCGCAGCGCCTGTACCAGTCGCCGGACAGCCTGGCCACGCAGATGGACAACCTGCTCGCCGCTGCCATCGCCAACAAGCAGGGCGGTGAGCACCGCTTCCTGATCCACAACACCGACCGCTCGGTGGGCACGCGCCTGTCCGGCACCATCGCCCGCGCGCATGGCAACCACGGCATGAGCGAAACACCGTTGAACCTGCGCTTCCGCGGCACTGCCGGGCAGAGCTTCGGCGCGTTCAACGTCGGCGGCCTGAACCTGGAAGTGGAAGGCGAAGCCAACGATTACGTCGGCAAAGGCATGGCCGGCGGCCGCCTGGTGGTACGTCCACCGCGCGGCGCGCGCTTCGAGGCTCGCAACACCGCCATCATCGGCAACACCTGCCTATACGGTGCAACCGGCGGCGAGCTGTTTGCCGCAGGACGCGCCGGCGAACGCTTCGGCGTGCGCAACTCCGGCGCACTGGCGGTGATTGAAGGCGCCGGCGACCATTGCTGCGAATACATGACCGACGGCGTGGTCGCGGTGCTTGGCAAGGTCGGCCTGAACTTCGGTGCCGGCTTCACTGGTGGTTTGGCCTATGTGCTCGACGTCGATCGCGATTTCGTCGACCGCTACAACCACGAGCTGATCGATATCCACCGCATCTCGACCGAAGGTTTCGAGAACCACCGCCAGCACCTGCATACCTTGATCGGCCGCCACCGTGAGTTGACCGGCAGCATCTGGGCGCAGCAGATCCTCGATGAGTTCCGCGATTACGTCGGCAAATTCTGGTTGGTCAAACCCAAGGCCGCCAGCATCGAGTCGCTGGCCGAATCTTTACGCCGCGCAGCCTGACGCACTGTCTCCCTCTCCCGCCTGCGGGAGAGGGCCGGGGTGAGGGCAGCTTCAAGAGCCCCTCATCCGCCCCTTCGGGGCACCTTCTCCCGCATGCGGGAGAAGGGCTCCTCCAGACGTAACGAGTTCCCATGAGCCGCAAGCAAGCCTTCCAGTTCCTCGATCTGCCCCGCACCATGCCGCAGCGCATTCCGGTGGAATTGCGCACGTCCGGCGATTGGGGCGAGCTCTACGGCAAATTCGACAAGGGCGATGCGCAGTACCAGGCCGGCCGCTGCCTGGATTGCGGCAACCCGTATTGCAGCTGGAAGTGCCCGGTGCACAACGCCATCCCGCAGTGGCTGCAGCTGGTGCAGGAAGACCGCATCCACGAGGCGGCGACGCTCTGCCATTCGACCAACCCACTGCCGGAAGTCTGCGGCCGCGTCTGCCCACAGGATCGTCTGTGCGAAGGCAGCTGCACGCTGGAAGAGTTCGGCGCGGTCACCATCGGCGCGGTCGAGAAGTACATCGTCGATACCGCGTTGGCCACTGGCTGGAAACCTGATCTGCATGCCGTTGAGAGCACCGGCAAGCGCGTGGCCGTCGTTGGTGCAGGCCCCGCGGGTTTGGCCTGCGCTGATCGCCTGGCGCGTGCCGGTGTGCAGGCCGTGGTGTTCGATCGCTACGAACAGATTGGTGGCCTGCTTCAGTTCGGCATCCCCAGCTTCAAGCTGGACAAGAGCGTGATCGACCGCCGCCGCGAAATCCTCGAAGGCATGGGCATACAGTTCCGCCTGGGCGTGGAGATCGGTCGCGACATCAGCATCGAACAACTGCAGAGCGACTACGACGCGGTGTTCCTCGGCACCGGTGCCTACCGTTACACCGACGGTGGCCTGATCGGGCAGGACCTGAAGAACGTGCTGCCGGCACTGCCCTTCCTGGTGCAGAACAGCCGCATTGTCAGTGGCAACGACCCCAAGGGTCGGCCGATTGCCGGCTGGGAAGACCAGATCGCCCTGCCCGACCTCAACGGCAAGCGCGTGGTGGTGCTGGGTGGCGGTGACACCGGCATGGACTGCGTGCGCAGCGCGATCCGCCTGGGCGCGGCCAAGGTGACCTGCGCGTATCGTCGTGATGAAGCCAACATGCCGGGCTCGGCGCGCGAAGTCGCCAATGCCCGTGAAGAAGGCGTGCGCTTCCTGTTCAACCGCCAGCCGTTGGCGATTGAAGCGGGCGCTGACGATGAAGTGATCGGCGTGACCGTGGTCGAGACCGAGTTGAGCGCACCGGACGCCAATGGTCGTCGCAATGCGGTGGCCATTGATGGCAGCGAATCGCTGCTGGAAGCCGATGTGGTGATCATCGCGTTCGGCTTCTCGCCGACATTGCCAGAATGGCTTTCGTCGCAGGGCGTGGAGGCCAGCAGTAACGGTCGCATCATTGCCGGTGGTGCTACGCGCCTGCCGTTCCAGACCCATAACGCCAAGCTGTTTGCCGGTGGTGATGCGGTTCGCGGTGCGGACCTGGTGGTGACGGCGGTTGCTGAAGGCCGTGATGCTGCTGAGAGCATTGTTGCTTTGTTGAAGCGGTAGAGCTCAGCAAGCGCGGAAAATCGTTAGAACCTGAAGGCGCCCTCACCCCTACCCCTCTCCCGTTGAAGCGGGAGAGGGGACTGCTTCGGCATTTTCTGTCTGACGGCTGCCAAGCTCGCTGCTTCGGCCCTTGGCTTCGGCTTCGGCTGTTGCTTTGGCTGCTGCTGTTGCTTTGGCTGTTGCTTTGGCTGTGGCTGTGGCTGTGGCAGTGGCTCTGAACCATCAGTTCGCGTAGTAACGACCTGCTCCCTTCTCCCGCTTGCGGGAGAAGGTGCCCGAATGGGCGGATGAGGGGAGCTCCTGCTCTGGCATGGCTTTGACTCCAAGGCCACCAACCAACCGACACGCAGCTGCCCTACACTCAAGAACTCCGCACAAAGAGAAATCGCAATGCGCATCGGCCTGGCAGCAAACCGTCTCCATCACGAAAGCGCAGACGCTGCGTTGTTCCGTTGGCTGCGCGCCAGCGAAAGCGGAATACGCGAACTGGGAGTGGAGTTGCACGCCGTTGGCCGCACCTACGACGCCATTGCCGGCACTCATCCTCTGCAGGATTACCCCGGACTTCAGCGCTACCCAAACGGCCGCGAAGGCGGATTGATGAAGCTCGTGGCCGAAGTCGTAGGCATGGGCACCCCGGAGCGCACACTCGATGGCGCGATCTACTTCATTGACCCGGTCGATCCCTCGTCGGTGTTCCCGGAAGCCATCGCGCTCAAGCGCCAGTGCGTCATCCACGGAAAACCCTTCATCTCCACGGTGGCCACCGCGCGTGACTGGATTGAAATGGAGCGCATCCACGCCGGCCTCGCACCGGACCCGGGCGCCGACGATCTACATGACTTCAGCAAGCAGACGCTCGCGCTGATCGCCCACGATGCGCGCAAGCCACAGATGCTCGCCTTCGCATCAGAGCACTTCGACGTGTTGTCGCAGTTCGAACACCGCATCGGTACCGGCACCACCGGTCAACGCTTGAACGAGATGGCCTGGAGCCGCGGCTGGCCGCGCGACCAGGAATGGATCCACCGCTTCCAGAGCGGCCCGCTAGGCGGCGACGCGCAGATTGCGGACCGTGTACTTGAGCATCGCTGCCAACGCGCGATCTTCTTTGAAGATCCGCATGTGGCGCGCCAGCATGAAGCGGATATCCAGCTGCTCGAGCGCGCAGTGACCACGGTCACCGATGAGGCGGTGTGCATCACCGCGCCCAATATCGCAGCCCGCTGGGCAACTGCCGCGCAGATACGCCAGAAAGCCTGACCGTAGTGCCGAACCATGTTCGGCAGGGGCATTCCAAGCAGCTCCTACAGAACCCCAAGGCTTTTGGCTTTTGGCTTTTGGCTTTTGGCTTTTGGCTTTTGGCTTTGGCTTTGGCTTTGGCTTTGGCCGTCGCTCTTGCTGTTGTTTTAGCCCTTCTCCCGTCTACGGGAGAAGGGTTGGGATGAGGGGAGCTTCTGGCTTCTGGCTTCGCTCAAGCCTTTCCGCATCGTTGTTTCTATCAGCTTCGCGGCTTACGCCGCTCCCACAAAAGCCTGCCACCGCTGCCAAAAGCCCGCTTTTACTGCAAGCAAAGAAAAACCCCGCTGCTTCTGGCAGCGGGGTTTTTGGTTTGAATCCTGACGATGACCTACTCTCGCACAGCTTAGGCTGCACTACCATCGGCGCGGCTACGTTTCACTTCCGAGTTCGGGATGGGATCGGGTGGTTCCATAGCGCTAATTTCATC
>NZ_JBRREC010000091.1:0-19499 GCF_056760015.1 Stenotrophomonas sp. STEN029
GGGGGGGGGGGGGGGGGGGGGGGGGGTGGGGCTGGGGCGCCGGCCCCGCGCCCCCCCCCCCCCCCCCCCCCCCCCCCCCCCCCCCCCCCCCCCCCCCCCCCCCCCCCCCCCCCCCCACTACGGGTGCATTCTTTTCGCTGAATTTGATCCAGATCAGTCGCCTACGGTGCGCATTGCCGCGAACAAGGGGACAATGGAGGTCTGCGCGCCCGGCGCGCCCCTGTTCGACCTCCGTTGCAAAGGATTTCCCCCATGGCTGCACGCAAGCAAAAGACCTATCCGATCGAAGTCCAGGCCAAGCCCGGCCTGCCGCTGGGCATGAGCCCGGCCGCCTTCCTGCGCGATTACTGGCAGAAGCGCCCGCTGTTGATCCGCGCCGCCTTCCCGGATTTCGAAACCCCGGTGCTGCCGGAAGACCTGGCCGGCCTGGCCTGTGAAGAAGGCGCGCTGGCGCGCATCGTCAGCCATGACCGCGCCACCGACGGCTGGACCCTGCGTACCGGCCCGTTCCAGGAAGAAGACTTCCCCGGCATGCCCGACCACGACTGGACCCTGCTGGTGCAGGACGTGGACAAGTGGGACCCGGAAGTGCGCGCGCTGACCTCCTATTTCAACTTCCTGCCGCGCTGGCGCATGGACGACGTGATGATCAGCTTTGCCGCCACCGGCGGTTCGGTTGGTGCCCATGTCGACCAGTACGACGTGTTCCTGCTGCAGGCCCACGGCCAGCGCCGCTGGCAGATCGACGCCAGCGAATCGACCAAGGGCAAGCGCCCGTCACTTGAGTTCCGTCCCGACGTGGAACTGAAGCTGCTGAAGAAGTTCAAGGCGACCCACGATTGGGTGCTGGGCCCGGGTGACATGCTGTACCTGCCGCCGAACGTGCCGCACAACGGCGTTGCCGTGAACCCCTGCCTGACCTTCTCGTTCGGCATGCGCGCGCCGTCCTCGGCCGAGCTGATCAGCGATTACCTGGACGACCTGGTCGCCGACGCCGACGAATCCATCCGCTTCCAGGACCCGGACCTGAAGCTGCCGGAAGACCCGAACGAGATCGACGAGGCCGCGATGAAGCGCGTTGTCGCCGCGCTCAATGCGCTGCGCATGAACGACCCGGATCGCCTCGGCAACTGGTTCGGCCGCTTCATCACCACCTACCGCGCCGCCGGCGACATCCTGCCCTCGCAGGCACCGCCGTCGCCGGAAGAAGTGGTCGCCGAGCTGGAAAATGGCGGCGTGCTCGAGCGTCACCCGTGGGCCCGCCTGGCGTGGCGCCGCGCCACCCGTGGCGCCTCGCTGTACTGCTCCGGCCTAGCGTTCCAGCTGTCGATCAAGGACGCGCAGACCCTTGCCGGTACCGAACAGATCGACATCACGCTGTTCAACAAGCTCGGCAACAAGGGCCGTGATGCGCTGATGGAACTGATCGTCGGCGGCCATTACCAGCTGCTGGACGTGGAAACCATTGCCGCCATGCTCGCCGAACAGGATGCGCTGGAAGCCATGGAAGACGTGGCCGAAGAAGACCTGGCCGAGGACGATTTCGACGACGAGGACTTCGATAACGAGGCCGATGCCCCGGAAGTCGAGATCGAAGTGATCGAGTACAGCGAAGCCGGTGAAGGCGAGCCGTCCAGCGCCAGCATCGAGACCGTACTGGTCAATGAGGAAGGCGTCGAGGTCGTGGTCATCTGTGACGACGGCGAGGAAGAAGGCGAAGACGACGCGGAAACCCCGTCGGCATGAGTCAAACCGCGATCTTCCGTGTAGAGATCGCCGACTACGCCGTGCAGCAGGCATTGCTGCACGGCGTGCGCCATACCGTATTTGTCGATGAGCAGAACGTCCCGGCCGAGCTGGAAATAGACGCACTGGATCCGCTCAGCGACCACGCGCTGGCACTGGACCAGCACGGCCACGCCATAGGCGCGGCTCGACTGACCCCCGACCAGCGCATCGGCCGCATGGCCGTGCTCGCCGCCTGGCGCGGCAAAGGCGTCGGCCAAGCCTTGCTGAATGCGCTATTGAGCGACGCCCGCAGGCGCGGCTGGGGCGAAGTTAGCCTGCACGCTCAACTGCACGCCCGCGACTTCTATGCCTGCAACGGGTTTCTGCCGGAAGGCGTGGAATTTGAAGAGGCCGGCATCGGTCACCAGACCATGCGCCGGCGTCTGGACGGGGCAATGCGGGTGCAGGACCCGGACCAGGCCCGCGCTGCCATGGCCGCGGTCATCCACGGTGCACGTCGCCACCTGCACCTGCAGCTACGCGGCAACGACGCCCTGCTCGGCCAAGCGCTGGTCCTGGATGCGCTGCGCGGCTTTGCGACCGCCCGCCACGACAAGCAGGTACTGGTGCTGCTGCACGAAGCCGACCTGCCAGCCCTGCCCGCAGCCTTCATCGCCCTGGTGCAGCGCCTGCCCAGTGTGTTCAAGCTACGTGAGCCGGTAGACCCGATGGACTGCGAGGTCAGCTCGGCCGCTATCAGCAACGATCAGGGCGACTGCTACTTTCGTCCAATGGGCGCCCGCGTCGAAGGCGAGCTGTCGCTGGACAGCCCCGCCCGCGCGCAGCAGCAGGAAGCGCTGTTCAAGCGTATCTGGGAGCGTTCACGTGATTGCAACGGACTTCGCGTACTAGGTGTCTGAGTATTGACCGGGGCAGGACAAACCGCAGTCAGGTATTAATGCGCGGGACAGTGTAGGTGCCCCTTCCTGTCCAGTGAGGGGTATAATTTCGTGGTTAGAACACGCCCGCGCAGGACGCTGTAGCAGGTCCGCCGGTTCCCAGAACTACCCCACAAGTGAATCCGACTCTCCATCGTGGACAATCTACTGAAGCAGTTTGCGCAATCATCGCAGCTCGCCGGCGGCAACGCCTCCTATGTCGAGGACCTGTACGAACAGTACCTCGTCTCCCCGGACAGTGTGGACCCCAAGTGGAAGTCCTACTTTGACGGCTTCAAAGGCCGCGAAGCTGGCGATGTGCCGCACTCTGCCGCCATCGCACACATCACCGAAGCCGCCAAGAACGCCGGCAAGGTCGGCGCCAACACCGGTTCCGGCGACGAACGCGAGCGCAATGTCGGCCGTCTGATCACCGCCTACCGTTCACGCGGCCACCTCGGCGCCAATCTTGATCCGCTGGGCCTGACCCCGCCGGTCAACCCGCCGGACCTGGGCCTGCCCTTCCACCACCTCAGCGATGCCGACCTCAACGACGAGTTCAGCACCGGTGGTGTCGGCGGCCAGCCGCGGATGAAGCTGCGTGACCTGTTTGCGCGCCTGAAGGCGACGTATACCGGCTCGATCGGCGCAGAGTTCATGTATATCGCCGAAGTCGAACAGCGCCAGTGGCTTTACCAGCGCCTTGAGGCTGCTGGTGGCAACTACAATCTGGATGCCGACACCAAGCGTCGCACCCTGGAGCGCCTGACCGCGGCCGAAGGCCTCGAGCGTTACCTGCACACCAAGTACGTCGGCCAGAAGCGCTTCTCGCTGGAAGGCGGCGACTCGCTGATCCCGATGATGGACACCATCATCCGCGACGCCGGCAAGGAAGGCGTCAAGGACGTGATCATCGGCATGGCCCACCGCGGCCGCCTGAACGTGCTGGTCAACACCCTCGGCAAGAACCCGCGCAAGCTGTTCGACGAGTTCGAAGGCAAGTTCGAGCACGACGACCGCGCCGTTGCCGGTGACGTGAAGTACCACATGGGCTTCTCGGCCGACGTCGTCAGCGATGGCGGCCCGGTGCACCTGGCCCTGGCCTTCAACCCGTCCCACCTTGAAATCGCCGATCCGGTGGTTGTCGGCTCGGTGCGCTCGCGCCAGGAACGCCGCAACGACACCGCGCGCAAGCAGGTGATGCCGGTCCTGATCCACGGCGACGCCGCATTCGCCGGCCAGGGCGTGGTGATGGAGTTGTTCCAGATGTCGCAGGCCCGCGGTTTCGCGGTCGGCGGCACCGTGCACATCGTCATCAACAACCAGGTGGGCTTCACCACCTCCAACCGCGACGACTCGCGCTCGACCCTGTACTGCACCGACATCGCCAAGATGGTCGCCGCCCCGGTCCTGCACGTGAACGGCGACGATCCCGAAGCCGTGGTGTTCGCGGCCAAGCTGGCCTATGACTTCCGCCAGCAGTTCAACAAGGACGTCGTGATCGACCTGGTCTGCTACCGCCGTTGGGGCCATAACGAAGCCGACGAACCGGCGATCACCCAGCCGCTGATGTACCAGGTGATCCGCAAGCACAAGACCACCCGCGAGCTCTACGCAGAGCAGCTGGAAGCCGCAGGCGTGATCGCTGCCGGTGCCGGCAAGGAAATGGTCGACACCTACCGCAACAAGCTCGATTCCGGTGAAGTCACCACCGAGCTGGCCACGGTCGAAAAGACCCCGGCCACCAGCAAGATGTTCGTCAACTGGCCGAAGTACCTGTCGGGCAAGCTGTCCGACCCGGTCAGCACCAAGGTCGACATGGGCAAGCTGACCCAGCTGGCCACCATGATCAACACCATTCCGGAAGGCGTGGAAGTGCATTCGCGTGTCGCCAAGGTGTACGACGACCGTCGCAAGATGGCCGCCGGTGAAATCCTGGGCGACTGGGGCTTTGCCGAGAACCTGGCCTACGCAACGCTGCTGGACGAAGGCAATGGACTGCGCCTGGTCGGCCAGGACGTGGGCCGCGGCACCTTCACCCACCGCCACGCGATCCTGCACGACCAGAAGACCGACAACTATTACCTGCCGCTGCGTCAGCTGGTCGAGTCGCCGGAACAGGCCACCATCATCGATTCGCTGCTCAGCGAAGAAGCGGTGATGGCATTTGAATACGGCTTCTCCACCACCGACCCGAACACCCTGTGCATCTGGGAAGGCCAGTTCGGCGACTTCGCCAACGGTGCCCAGGTCGTGATCGACCAGTTCATCGCCTCCGGCGAAGCAAAGTGGGGCCGCATCTCCGGCCTGACCCTGCTGCTGCCGCACGGCTATGAAGGCCAGGGCCCGGAGCACAGCTCGGCGCGCCTTGAGCGCTTCCTGCAGCTGTGCGCACTGGAGAACATGCTGGTCTGCGTGCCGTCGACTCCGGCGCAGGCATTCCACATGCTGCGTCGCCAGATGCGTATGGCTACCCGCAAGCCGCTGGTCGTCATGTCCCCCAAGTCGCTGCTGCGTCACAAGCTGGCGGTGTCCAGCCTGGACGAAATGGCCAATGGCGAGTTCCAGCACCTGATCGGCGACGCCACCGCGGACGTCAAGAAGGTCAAGCGCGTCGTCGTCTGTTCGGGCAAGGTCTACTACGACCTGCTGGAAGACGTGACCAAGCGCGGCCAGGACGACGTGGCACTGGTGCGTGTGGAACAGCTCTACCCGTTCCCGCGCCCGGCGCTGGCTGCCGAACTGAAGAAGTACGGCAAGGCAACCGACGTCGTGTGGTGCCAGGAAGAGCCGATGAACCAGGGTGCGTGGTACCAGATCAAGCACCACCTGCAGGCATGCGTGGCCGATGGCCAGGCGCTGCACTATGCCGGTCGCCCGCGTTCTCCGTCGCCTGCTGTTGGCCACATGTCCGATCACCTGCGCGAACTCGCACAGCTGCTCGCCGACGCGCTGGTCAACAAGATCGACGACAACTACGCCGAATAAGCCCCCTTTTCCACAAGAAAACGAAACCAGGAAATCAGCCAAATGGCCACCGAAGTCAAAGTACCGGTACTGCCCGAATCCGTCTCCGACGCCACCATCGCCACCTGGCACAAGAAGGCTGGCGAGGCCGTCAAGCGTGATGAGAACCTGCTCGACCTGGAAACCGACAAGGTCGTGTTGGAAGTACCGGCGCCGGTTGATGGCGTGCTGAAGGAAATCAAGTTCCAGGAAGGCGACACCGTCACCTCGAGCCAGATCCTGGCCATCATCGAGGAAGGCGCGGTTGCTGCTGCCGCCCCGGCCGCTGCTGCCGAGGCACCGAAGGCTGCTGCCCCGGCCGCCGCCGCTCCGGCTGCTGCCGCTGCACCGGCCCCGGCTGCCAAGTCGGCCGCCGACGCCCTGCCCCCGGGCGCCCGCTTCTCGGCAATTACCGAGGGCGTGAACCCGGCCGACGTGTCCGGCACCGGCCGTCATGGCGCCGTGACCAAGGAAGACATCGTCAACTTCGCCCGCAACGGCGGCGTCGGCAAGGCCGGCGGTGCACGTCCGGAAGAACGCGTACCGATGACCCGCATGCGCAAGCGCATCGCCGAGCGTCTGATGCAGTCGAAGAACTCGACCGCCATGCTGACCACCTTCAACGAAGTCAACCTGTCCAAGGTGTCGGCTGCGCGCAAGGAACTGCAGGAAGAGTTCGTCAAGGCCCACGGCATCAAGCTGGGCTTCATGAGCTTCTTCGTCAAGGCTGCCGCCAACGCGCTGCAGCGCTTCCCGCTGGTCAATGCCTCGATCGATGGTGACGACATCATCTATCACGGCTACTCGGACATCTCGATCGCCGTGTCCACCGACAAGGGCCTGGTGACCCCGGTGCTGCGCAACGTCGAGCGTATGTCGTTCGCCGACATCGAGAAGGCCATTGCCGACTACGCCAAGAAGGCCCGTGACGGCAAGCTGTCGCTGGAAGAACTGCAGGGCGGCACCTTCACCGTGACCAACGGTGGCACCTTCGGCTCGCTGATGTCGACCCCGATCGTCAACCCGCCGCAGAGCGCCATCCTCGGCATGCACGCCATCAAGGACCGTCCGATCGCCGAGAACGGCCAGATCGTGATCGCCCCGATGATGTACCTGGCCATGTCCTATGACCACCGCATCATCGACGGCAAGGATTCGGTGCAGTTCCTGGTGGACATCAAGAACCAGCTGGAAAACCCGGGCCGCATGCTGTTCGGTCTGTAATTCCGCTCGAAGCCCCTCTCCCACCGGGAGAGGGGTTGGGGTGAGGGCCTCGGCCCTCCCGCACCCTCATCCGGCGCTTCGCGCCACCTTCTCCCGCAGGGAGAAGGGATTGGTACCAAGGAATCTCAAATGGCTGAACAATTCGACGTCGTCGTCATCGGTGCTGGTCCGGCCGGCTACCACGCTGCCATCCGCGCCGCACAGCTGGGCCTGAAGACCGCCTGCATCGATGCAGCGCTGGGCAAGGACGGCAAGCCGGCACTGGGCGGCACCTGCCTGCGCGTGGGCTGCATCCCGTCCAAGGCGCTGCTGGACTCCTCGCGCCAGTACTGGAACATGGGCCACATCTTCGATCAGCACGGCATCAGCTTCAACGACGCCAAGATCGACGTGAACAAGATGGTCGGCCGCAAGGACGCCATCGTGAAGCAGTTCACCGGCGGCATCGCCCAGTTGTTCAAGGCCAACAAGGTCGCCACCTACTACGGCTTCGGCCAGCTGCAGGCCGGCAACGTGGTCAAGGTCAAGCAGCACGACGGTTCGGAAGTCGAGCTCAAGGGCACCAACGTCATCATCGCCGCTGGTTCGGATTCGATCGAACTGCCGTTCGCCAAGTTTGACGGCAAGCACATCGTCGACAACGTCGGCGCGCTGGACTTCACCGAAGTGCCGAAGCGCCTGGCCGTCATCGGCGCCGGTGTGATCGGCCTGGAACTGGGCAGCGTGTGGAAGCGCCTGGGTTCGGAAGTGGTCATCCTGGAAGCACTGCCGGAGTTCCTGGCTGCCGCTGATGCCGAAGTGGCCAAGGTTGCCGCCAAGGAATTCAAGAAGCAGGGCCTGGACATCCGCCTCAACGCCAAGGTCTCCAAGACCGAGATCAAGGGCGAGGAAGTCATCGTCAGCTACACCGACGCCGAGGGCGAAAAGACCCTGACCGTCGACAAGCTGCTGGTGGCCGTTGGCCGCCGCGCCGCCAGCAAGGGCCTGTTGGCCGAAGGCACCGGCGTGCAGCTCAACGAGCGTGGCCAGATCGTGGTCGATGACCATTGCCACACCGGCGTTGACGGCGTGTGGGCGGTGGGCGACTGCGTGCGCGGCCCGATGCTGGCCCACAAGGGCTTCGAGGAAGGCGTTGCCGTGGCCGAGCTGATCGCTGGCCTGCCGGGCCACGTCAACTTCGACACCATCCCGTGGGTGATCTACACCGAGCCGGAACTGGCATGGGTCGGCAAGACCGAAGCCCAGCTCAAGGCCGAGGGCATCCCGTACAAGGCCGGCAGCTTCCCGTTCGCCGCCAACGGCCGCGCCGTCGCCATGGTGGAGCCGGCTGGCTTCGTCAAGGTGCTGGCACATGCCGAAACCGACCGCGTGCTGGGCATGCACCTGGTTGGCGCCAATGTCTCCGAGCTGGTGCACGAAGGTGTGCTGACCATGGAGTTCAGCGGCTCGTCCGATGACCTGGCCCGCATCTGCCACGCCCACCCGTCGCTGTCCGAGGCAGTGCACGACGCGGCGATGGCAGTGACCAAGCGCGCCATCCACAAGGCCAACTAAGCTCCACGGCCTGTGACCTGAAGGCTCCGCTCCGGCGGAGCCTTCTTGCTTTTGTAGTCCACGGTCTGCACGCGCATTCATCGGCGGCAGAACGACCACCTCTTCCCATCCATCAGGAACAACACATGAAGTCCATCTGCGTCTATTGCGGCTCCAATCCCGGCGCCAAGCCCATCTACGTCGAACGCGCCACCGAACTGGGCACGCGTATCGCCAATGAAGGCCTGCGCCTGGTCTATGGCGGCGGCCGCACCGGCCTGATGGGCGCGGTGGCCGATGGCGTGCTGGCCGCAGGTGGCGAAGTCACCGGCGTGATCCCGCAGCACCTGGTGGACATGGAAGTCGCGCACAAGGGCGTGACCTCGCTGGAGATCGTCGGCTCCATGCATGAACGCAAGTCGCGCATGTTCGACCTGTCCGACGCTTTCGTCGCCCTGCCCGGCGGCTTCGGTACCGCCGAGGAGATCTTCGAGATGCTGACCTGGCGCCAGCTCGGCATCGGCCACAAGCCCTGCGCCTTCCTCGACATCGACGGTTTCTACCAGCCGCTGATCGGCATGATCGACACCATGGTCAGCGAGCGCTTCCTGCACCCGGAACAGCGCGAAGACCTGTGGTACGGCGACGACGCCACGCAGATGCTGGAGTGGATGCGCAACTACTCGCCGGCCCAGGCCGACAAATGGTTCGACGAGAAGAAGCGCAACGCGCTGCGCTGAGGCCCACGGCGGTCGTTTTTGTGGGAGCGGCGTGAGCCGAGAGGCTGGCGGTCCACACAGATCGCCAGCCTGCGCCCGGACAACAGTCAACGCAATTCCTGCAATCGCAATCGATACGTAGCAGAAGCATTCCCAGCTTCGCGGCTGACGCCTCCCCCGCATTCGGTTGGGGCTTTGTGGGAGCGGCGTCAGCCGCGAAGTTCGTATCCTGCACAGGCCAAAGGCCATTGAAGCAGGCAACAGCAAACCCCTGCGTGCATCCTGCAATTGCAGCCTATGTGGCGCGGAGGCATAGGTGGCTTCGCGGCTGACGCCGCTCCTACAACAGCAGTGTGCTTATGCGTGCTGCAGGGTCTGTTCGCGCGCGGCCGGGTAACCCAACAGGTAACCTTGGCCGAAGTTGCAGCCCAGTTCCTTCAGCGTCTGCAGCTGCCGCTCGTTCTCGATGCCCTCGCCTATCGTCTCGATGCCCAGCGTACGCGCAAGCGACAGCACACCTTCCACCAGGGTAAGGGTGCTATTGCCGCCTTCATCGTGCAGGCCGGCAACAAAACTGCGGTCCACCTTCAGCGCGCTGATCGGGAAACGATGCAGATAGGACAGCGCCGAATAGCCCGTACCGAAGTCATCCAGCTGCACCACCACGCCGCGCTCACGCAGCTGGTGCAAAGCGCGCAGGGTGCGCGGCTCGTCATCGAGCAGGGCCATCTCGGTGATCTCCACCCGCAGCCGCTCCGGGTCAGCACCCGCAGCATCCAGCATCCCCAGCAAACGCGGTGCGAACTCAGCCGAACGGAAATGCCGCGGCGACACGTTCACCGAAATGTAGCCGACAGCCGACGCCGCCATGTCCTGCATGACCTGCTCGTAGATCTGCCAGTCCACCTGCTCGATCAGGCCGCTCTCTTCGCCCAGCGATAGAAACTCCCCTGGCACCAGCACACCGCGCCGCTCGTGTTGCCAGCGCAGCAGCGCTTCGTGACCGACGACCTTGCCATCAAGCAAGGACACGATGGGCTGGTAATAAGGCAGGAAATCACGCTTCTTGATCGCCCTTCGCAGGTCCGCCTCCAGCTCCAGGCTGCGCATGGCCTCGTCGTGCATCGCACCGTCGAACATCACGCAACGGTCCTGGCCCTTGAGCTTGGCCCGGTACATGGCCGCATCCGCGTCGCGCAGCAGGTCCGCGCCAGAGGTATAGCGCGCATCCCATACCGCGATTCCGATACTGCCGGAGGGGAACAGCTCGCGCCCGTCCACCCACATCGGCGCTTCCAGCGCCCTGAGCAGACGCCGTCCCAGGTCCATCGCCGCATTCGAACCGCGATCAGAGTGCACAAGCAGCGCGAATTCGTCGCCACCCAGCCGCGCCACCACGTCATCACCACGGACCAGACCCACCAGTCGGCGTGCAACTTCAACCAGCATCTGGTCGCCGGCGGCATGGCCAATACTGTCGTTGACCCACTTGAAGCGATCCAGGTCCAGGAACAGCAGGGCGAAGTTCGGGGCGATGCCCAGCTCCGCGTTCTCGATCGCACGTTCCAGTCGATCCTGCAGGTGCAGGCGATTCGGCAGCCCGGTCAGCACGTCATGCATTGCAAGGTGGGTCAGGCGCTGCTCGGCACGCATGCGTTCGCCAATCTGCCCCAGCAGCTTCTGGTTCACCTCGCCGAGCTCACGGGTACGCTCGGTGACCCGCAGCTCCAGGTCGGCATGGGCCTGCACCAGGCGCTGTTGATCGCGCTGGCGGGCCAGGCTGTTGCCGATCGCGCGTGCAACAAATACCAACAGGCGTTGATCATCGGCGGTGAACACGACTTCCGGGTTGTAGCTCTGCACCGCGATGACGCCTACCACTTCCTCATCACTGAACAAGGGCACGCCCAACCAGCATTGCGACTTGGCCCCGAATTCCTTCAAGGTGCCAGCCACGATCAACTGGTCGATACCCGCCCGCGTCAGCAATACCGGCTCGCGGCGTTGCAGCGCGTACTCGGTCAAGCCGTCACTGAAAATCCGGGTCGCGCGTTCACGGTTGTAGCGATCGACGGAATAGACGAACTCGATGCCGGTCGCATCGGGGGTCACCATCGCCACGTAGAAATTACTGGCATCCAGCAACCGGCCGATGATCTCGTGTACCTGTGCGTAGAAATCGCCGGTGGCCTTGCTCATCGCCAGCTCGGAGATGTTGAACAACGCTGCCTGCAGCAGTTCCGCGCGTCGGCGCTCGATGATCTCGCCCTGCAGGTGGTCGTTGATGTGCTCCAGATCCTGGGTGCGCTGCCAGACCCGCTGTTCCAGCTGCGCGTGCGCCTGATGCCGATCCATCGCGGTGAGAATGTGCTTGGCGACAAAGTTCAGCAGCGCCAGCTCTTCCTCGCCATAGCAGGCATCGGCGACATAACTCTGCACCACGATCGCACCGCAGACCCGGTTGTCCCGCCACATCGGCACACCCAGCCAGTCGGTGCTCTCCTCGCCCTCGGACACCTCGTACGGCTGTTCCAGATATTTGGCCAGCTCACGCGACGGCCCGCTCAGTGCCCGACCATTACGCAACACCGCGAAGGTCAAACTGGCCGGCATTTCCTCGTAGCTGTAGCGACGCCCGGGATCAGGCAGATAGCTGTCATGGGTATCAACGAAATACAGGAATTCCAGGCTCTGCTGGTTTTCGTCACACTCGACGATGTAGCAGTTCTCCGCATACATCAGCGAACCGAGGATGCGGTGGAAATGCGCCATCATCTCGGCCATTGCCAGGTCGGCGCCGGCCAGATCGGCAATTTCGAACAAGGCCTTCTGCAGCTGCTTGGAGCGCTGCAGTTCTTCAATCTGGATGCGCTGGCGCATCAGCTCCATGGCCGAGCAGATCAACACCCGCGCCGTGCCCTCCCATGCTTCACGGCGCGCCGCCGGCAGCGCCTGTTCGGGATCGATCAGCAGCACATAATCCGCGTCGCTGTCGTGACTCCATTCCAGCAGGTGGACGGAGGCAGGAAGGCCCTCCTTGTTGCCCGCCAGGCAATCACGAGCGAGCTGGCACAGGCCATCGGCCGAAACCGGGAAACTGCAGCTACCCTCGCCAAGCGAACCATCGCGCCACGCCAGCGCAACCGTGCTGACGGGAGGCAACAAGCTCTGCAATGTCCCTACCACGTTGGTGACCGGCGAAATTGTATCGGCGCGCTGGGTTTCGGCCTTCGCGTCAAGCTCGCTATGCGACATGTATCCGTTCTCTCTGGGTTCCGGTCGCCCGGAACTCCCCCCTGATCCCGCAGCATACCTTCAGCAGCGGTCAAGAGCAGTGGGTCGCAAAAAAAGATTGTATTTCATGATTATGAATGAGCGGCTTTCCGACAGCTCATCAAGCTAGGCAGAACCCAGCCCAACCACTACGCTTGGCAGGTGGATACCGCTGTCCAAACCCCTACCGATGAAGTGCTGATGTTGGCCTATGCCGACGGTGACAGCGACGCGTTCTCCGAGCTCTACGCCCGGCATCGCGCGCGGCTGTTCCACTATCTGCTCGGCCAGCTGCGTGACCGGCCCTTGGCCGAGGAGCTGTTCCAGGACGTCTGGCAGAAGATGATCAATGCCCGGGCCGGCTGGAAGCCCGAAGCCGCCTTCGCCACCTGGCTGTTCCGCATCGCCCACAACCGCCTCAACGACCATTGGCGGGCCGCCCGCCATCGCCCGGCAGCGCCGGAAGACGCCGACGAACGCACCGCGCGCCTGACCGACAACTGCACCCCGGAGCTGCTGGCCGATGAGCAGGCCCAGCGCCTGCAGCTGCGCCAGGCACTGGCCGAATTGCCGCCGGAACAACAGGAAGTCGTGATCCTGCGACTGGAACAGGAACTCAGCCTGGAGGAGATCGGGCAGATCACCGGCGTTGGCCGGGAAACCGTCAAGCCGCGGCTGCGCTATGCGATGGACAAGCTGCGCGCGAGGTTGAGCGAATGAACACTCCAGACATGCTGACCCCTGAAGAGCGCGAGCTGGCCAGGCTGCTGGGCCGTCCCGGCACCGGCACAGCCACCCCCAGCGCACAGCTGGACGCCCGCATCATGGACTTGGCTCGCGCCAAGCCGCAGACGCAGCCAGAACAAACCCAAACAGACACCCAGACCCGGCAACGCACCACGGCATCCGCATCGCAGCGCCGCGGCTGGGGTCGCCGGCGCGGCCTGGTGTCTTCACTGGCCGTGGCCGCGTCACTGGTATTGGTGGTTGGCCTGGCCTGGCAACTGCGCCCGCTGACACCGCCGCAACCGGCGATGCAACACGCCGAGATGTCCGCGCCCGCGGCAGCGCCAATGGCCGCTGACATCGCCGCCGCCGAGGTCGCTGCGGCACCCGCAAGCCCGGCCCCGACCCAGGTTGCCGAGGATACCGCCGCGGCTCCTGCCGTGCCGCAGGCCCGATCCGTCGTCAATGCGAAGGCGCCCAGCGCTGGCGCCGCGCAGCCAGCTGCTGCGCACAAGGACAAAGCCAGCGCCATCGAGCAGCCCGCCACCAGCAATGCAGGGCAATCGCCACGCGCCTTCTCCGCTGCACCGATCATTGTCCCGCCCGCCCCGCCGCCCCCTCCAGCGCCCGTGATGGCTCCGGCACCGATGGCTGCACCGGCTCGAGCCGAACAACAGGCCAGCTCCGCCGATGGCGCGCAGGACGGCTTCTATCTGAGCGAAACGGCACCCACGCTTGCACGTGCTGCATCCCCCCGGCCGGCACCAACTGGCTCCACTCCGATTCCGCATGCTGGCGCCAAGACAGTCAGCAAGGCAGCCGAGGCACGTCGCCAACGTGCGGAAGCAATCGCCGCCGACAGCACACCCGACATCGAGGCCGACGCCACGCTGTCGCGTCACCAATGGATAAAGCGCATCCGCGAACGCCACGAAGCCGGTGACCTGGACGGTGCAAAGGCCAGTCTGCGGCGCTTCGCACACGACTACCCGGAAGCACGCATTCCGCGCGATCTGCGCCCGCTGCTCAAGGATTGAGCTCCATCGGCTACCGCTTTGCAGCGCTGCCACTAGAATGACGGCAATGCTCGACACTCTCGCCGCACCCGCCAGCCACGAGCTGGAGATCAAACACAGCCGCTTCCTCGCGCAGGCAGCGCCGATCAGCGATGCCGCCGCAGCGCTGGCATTCATCCAATCGGTATCGGATGTCGACGCCACCCACAACTGCTGGGCCTACCGGCACGGCAATGACTATCGCTCCAGCGATGACGGCGAGCCGGCAGGCACCGCTGGACGCCCGATTCTCGCAGCGATAGATGGTCAGGGTTACGACCGCATCGCTGTAGTGGTGACGCGCTGGTACGGCGGCATCAAGCTCGGTGCAGGTGGCCTGGTCCGGGCCTATGGCGGCACTGCCGCCGAATGCCTGCGGCTGGCCCAGCGCAGCCCTTTGGTGCCGATGACCGAGCGCATCCTGCAATGCGGTTTTGAAGACATGGGCATCGTGCACACCCTGCTCGGCACTGCCGGGGCCGAGAAACTTGAAGAACACTTCCTGCCCGAAGGCCTGCGCCTGCATGTGCGCCTGCCGGCAGACCAGATCGATGCGCTGGCATTGCGCCTGCGCGACGCCACCCGCGACCGCCTACGCCTGAGCGAACCCGTCGACAATGACTGAAGCCCCTTCCACACCGCCGCAACGCAAGCTGCAGAAGCTCGGCAGCCTGAAAACCCTGTGGCCATTCGTGCGCCGTCACGCCGGCCTGTTCACCGCGTGGCTGGTCGCACTGGCAGTGTCCTCGACGGCGACCTTGAGCCTGCCGATGGCGGTCAAGCAGATGATCGACCACGGCTTCTCCGGTGGCGGCGAGATCAACCGTGCCTTCCTGCTGCTGTTCATCGTCGCGGTGGTGCTTGCCTTGGCCACCGCCGCACGCTTTTTCTTCGTCTCCCTGCTGGGCGAAAAAGTCGTCGCCGACCTGCGCGGCAAACTCTATGCGCACCTGATCGGGCTGGATGCCGGCTTCCACGACCGCACCCGCAGCGGCGAGCTGGTATCGCGGCTGACCGCCGACAGCGAACTGCTGCGCAGCGTGATCGGCTCGACCATGTCGGTGGCACTGCGCAGCAGCGTTACCGTGATCGGCGCTATGGTGATGCTGTTCGTCACCAGCCCACACCTGGCGGTGTACTCGCTGATCGGTATCCCGCTGGCGGTACTGCCGATCGTGTTGGGCGCGCGCCAGTTGCAGAAAATCTCCCGCGCCAGCCAGGACCGCGTCGCCGACGCCAACGCCCTGGCCTCGGAAACGCTCGGCGCGGTGCGTACCGTGCAGGCGCATGCCCGCGAACCCTACGAGCGTGGCCGCTTCGAGGCCGCGCTGGACATCTCCGTGGCCACCGCGAAGCGCCGCATCCGCACCCAGTCCTTCGTCACTGCCATCGCAATCGTGCTGGTGTTCGGCGCCATCGTTGCGGTGCTGTGGTCGGGCGCGCACGACGTCGTCGACCGTCGCATGACGGCAGGTACGCTTGGCCAGTTCGTGCTGTACGCCTTGATCGGCGGCGGCTCAGTCGGCGCTTTGGCCGAAGTCTGGAACGAACTGCAGCGCGCCTCCGGCGGCATGGGCCGCATTGGAGAGCTGCTGGCGGAGAGTCCGCAGATCACCGCTCCCGCAAAGCCGCAATCGCTGCCCTCGCCGGTTCGCGGCGAAATCCGCTTCGAGCATGTGTCGTTCCATTACCCGCAGCGCCCGGATCAGCCGGCACTGGATGATTTCAGCCTGACGGTGTCGCCGGGCGAAACCGTGGCCCTGGTCGGCCCGTCCGGCGCCGGCAAAAGCACCGTGCTGTCGCTGCTGCTGCGCTTCCATGATCCGGACAGCGGTGATCTGCGTCTGGACGGCGTCGACCTGCGCGAGCTGGACCCGGCACAGCTGCGCCAGAGCATTGCGCTGGTGCCGCAACAGCCGGCCCTGTTTGCCGCCAGCGCCGCCGACAACATCCGTTATGGTCGGCTCGAAGCCAGCGACGAGGAAGTTCGCGCCGCCGCGCGGTCAGCCGAGGCCGATGACTTCCTGATGCAGTTGCCGGAAGGCTATGCCAGCGACCTGGGCGAACGTGGCGCGCGCCTGTCCGGCGGCCAGCAGCAACGCGTGGCCATTGCCCGCGCACTGCTCAAGGACGCACCGGTACTACTGCTGGACGAAGCGACCAGCGCACTGGATGCGCAAAGTGAACGTGCCGTGCAACAGGCGCTCGAGCGCCTGATGGCCGGCCGCACCACGCTGGTCATCGCCCATCGGCTGGCAACGGTATTGAAGGCGGACCGCATCGTGGTCATGGACCACGGCCGCATCGTCGCCCAGGGCACGCATGCTGAACTGTTGGCACAGGATGGCTTGTATGCCGAGCTGGCACGGCTGCAATTCATAGATTGAGAACGCTGCGGTAACGCAAGCCTAACAAGCGCGGCGGCAAGCTCAGGGCGTGGCAGCCCTGCCACCGACACAGCACTGGAGGCAAGCAATGGCGTTCAGACAGTTTCCAGCAACCACGCGCGATGGCGAGAGCTGCATCGTCATCGAGTTTCTTGATGAGCCCAGCAGCTCCGAGACCGGCAAGACGAACCGGCCGCCCCGCTATGAGCTTGCCGATGGTCGACCACTGCTACGTCGTGGCAGCAACCTGTTCAGTGCCGACGGCGAAGTCAGCCTGTCGATGAACCAGCCCTACCGGGCCTGAGTCCCTGCTTCTGCAGCGCGCCGTGATCATTGCCGGCGCGCATCAGGAAGTCCCGCTGCTGGCTGGCCAGGTAATTCTGAATACGCTTTGCCGACCCGGCTGCAGACTGCTCAATTTTTCACCAACCATCTTGACAGCCTTGTGCCCCAAGGGATGTCAGTGATTATCCACATGCTTGCACACACGTCGCTGTGGATTAAGTCGCAGCTGGTGAGACGCCAATAGGCTTGCACCCCCTCCCTTTTGCGCAGCAAAGGGGAGGGTTGGGGAGGGGTGCTTTTGGGCTGTTGCAGTTGCAGTAGCTCTTGCTGCTGTTGGCTCACGAGCTTCGCGGCTTACGCCGCTCCTACAAGGTCGGGGATTCTGTGGGAGCGACGCGCTTACCGCTCCAGCACCCGGCCTATGCCACTGCTATTGATCTCGTCGCTGGCGGCCGAAATCACTTCAGGTGCATACGCCTGCACGAAGCCCATCCGGAAATGCACTTCACCACTCGGTGTACGCGAGGAGTGAATCGAGGCCAGGCTGATGCCATGCCGCTCGAACACATGCAGCAACTCGCGCAAGGAGCCGGCGCGGTCCTCCGGCAGATGCACGCTCATCGCACGCTGGTCGGTCAGGTCCGCCAACAGGTAGCCGACCCGCTCGAAGCTGTAGTTGCCATCGCGCAGGGTCTGCTCGTCCACCGCTGCCTTGTTCTCGGCGAGGTACTGGCTACGGAACAGTGCCCGCGCCGCATCATCGCCCTGCCCCACCAGCCCACGCAGCTGCTGCAGCTGCTGCAACAGGTGATCCAGTACTTCACCAGCATGCGGATTGCCGAACTGGATGTCTTCGTAGATGGCCGGGTTCAACGACAGGATGCGCGAGATCACCGCCGCATCCAGTTCAAATGCAGCCGAGCGATACGGCATCAATTCGCTCAGTGTGCCCAGCATCGGCGCGTATTCGCGCAGCACGCCGGCCTGGGCCAGATGCGTGGCATGCACCATCGCCTGCACCAACGCCATCACCCGATCGTGGTGCTCGGCGGTGCCGCGCACGCATTCGGCCTGCAGGGCGCTGCACAGTTCATCCAGCCACGTCTGCCACTGCGCATCCAGCCGCGCTTCGCAGACCACCATCACCCTGCCCTTCAAGGTCGGCGCCTTGGGCGGCGCGGTCATCGGGTGCAGGCCAGCGACCGACGCCTGCGACTCCAGCATCGCCGCCACCGGCTCAGCCTTGATCGAGGTAACGTCCAGCCACAGTTTGCCACGCTCACGTCCGGCTGACTGGCGGATGTAGTCGCGGATCAATGCGGGCGTATGCCGGATCGGTGCAGAGAACAGCAGCACATCGGCCTGTTCCAGCAACTGCTCCGGGGTCTGCGAGTCCGCATCGACAGGATCGTGGCCGATCACCTGCAAACCCATGCGCGATTCGAAGAAGCCTCGCAGCCAACGTCCAAAGGCACCGCCGCTACCGACGATGCCGATGACTGGACGCAG
Organism: Stenotrophomonas sp. STEN029; assembly: GCF_056760015.1. Classification (NCBI taxonomy): domain Bacteria; kingdom Pseudomonadati; phylum Pseudomonadota; class Gammaproteobacteria; order Lysobacterales; family Lysobacteraceae; genus Stenotrophomonas; species Stenotrophomonas sp. STEN029. The sequence goes on from NZ_JBRREC010000091.1 coordinate 18,384, forward strand.
ACTCACGCCAGACGCTCGGCGCGGAAGCGGTACGGGGTACCCAATGCAGCTGGTGCGGCCGCCAGCACGTCGAACTCTTCCACGCCAGTGGCCAGCGTCGCCTCCAGCGCCGCGTGCACGCCAGCTATAGCGCGGCTCACGCCGTCCTCGAAGCTATGACCCTTGAGCAGGAAGGCGACCAGCAGCGACATCAACACGTCACCGGTGCCGGCCACATCTACCGGCAGATGCGGCGAGGTCCAACGCCAGATCTGCTCGCGGCCAATGGCCAAGGTCACCAACTCGCCCGGATCACCGGACACCGAATGTGCGATTACCCACTCGGGACCGCGCTCCAGCAGCTTGCGCGAGGCGGCGATGGCGTCATCCTGTTCCAGCGCCGGCATACCGGTCAAACGACCCAGCTCGAAGGCGTTCGGCGTGACCAACCAGGCATGTGGCAGCAGGCGCTCGATGAAGATCTTTTCCAGCCCCGGCTCAACGTAAGGCCCGGTATGGGTGTCGCCGATCACCGGGTCCAGGCAGTAACGCAGCTGCGGCGACTGCGGCAGCACTACGTCCAGCCAATCGGCAAAAGCGGCGCCGTTGGCGACGCTGCCGAAGTAGCCGGATACCAGGGCTCCGGCCCGCTGCGGCAAGCCCCGCTCGGTTGCGCCCTGCAGCAGCTCGGCAAACCAGTCTGCAGGCAGCACGCGGCCGCGCAGCGTCGCGTAGAACGGCGCGTTGCTGAGCAGCGTGGTGGGGATTTCGGCGACGCGCAGGCCCAGGGCGCGCAGTGGCGGTACAGCCGCACTGTTGCCGGCATGGCCGTAGACCAATTGGGATTGCACGGAAATCACGTCCACCGGCGACGGCCCATCCGGGCGTTGCCGACGACCGTGCACGAGATGGCTATGGTCGACTTCGTTCATCGCCCTATTCTACGTCCGCAGGACAAGGCGCGACTGCATACGCTTGCGCGCGCAACCAATAGCAGAAGGCATAACGAAAAAAGCCGCAGCAAGCTGCGGCTTTGATTCATGTAGTGGGGGGGGGGGGGGGGGGGGGGGGGGGGGGGGGGGGGGGGGGGCGGGCGGGGGGGGGGGGGGCGCGGCCGGGGGGGTAGGGGGGAGGGGG
>NZ_JBRREC010000092.1:0-19451 GCF_056760015.1 Stenotrophomonas sp. STEN029
CCACCGCGCCCTGGCCGTTCCGCCGGGGGCGGGGTGGACGCGAAATCCGGGTGCGACAGTGGCCGCGCCCGGTGTTCAAGGCCAATAGCCGAATTAAAACGCCGCCGCCTTCGCGCTGGCTCAGGCGGCGGCGTTGAAGGCATCGCTGTAGTGCGCGATGCCTTCCGGCACTGTCCCATGCAGGGCCAGCGCCATGAAATAGCCGGGCGGCACGCCCGGCAGTTGCAAGCCCGCATGGGCCTGGAAGCCAAAGCGCGTGTAGTACGTTGGATCTCCCAGCAGCACGCAGCCTGCGGCCTGCATAGCCCGCAGTTCAGACAGCGCCTGTTCCATCAGGCGCGAACCGATGCCTCGCCCCTGCCTTGGCGGCAGGACGGAGATCGGCCCCAACCCATACCAGCCCTCGGTCTTTCGCCTGTGCTCATGGGTGATCGTTACTGGCGACAGCGCGACGTGACCGACGACGCGCCCATGTTCTTCGGCCACGATGGAAAGCGTCAGTTCGTTGGCGGCACGCAAGGCGCGCACGATGAATTGCTCGGTGTGGCTGGTGTGTGGTGCATCAGCGAAGGCGGCGGTCGTGACCGCTTCGATGGCGGCAATGTCGTCGGCGGTTTCGTGTCGGAGCTGGATGGTCAGGGTGTGCCACATGAGATTCAGACGCCCATCGCCATGACCCAGCCCACCAGCCCGGCTAACAGCACCACGAGCGCCGGCGGCACGCGCCCCACCGTCAGCAGTCCGAACGAGAGCAGCGCCAGCCCAAAATCCGCCTTGCTGTGGATGGCACTCGTCCATACCGGGTCATAGAGGGCGGACACCAGAATACCGACCACGCCGGCGTTGATGCCGGCCATGGCCGTCTGGATGCCCGCGCGGTGGCGCAGCCCTTCCCAGAACGGCAGTGCACCGACCAGCATGAAAAAAGCGGGGAGGAAGATCGTGCCCAGGAGTGCCAGCCCGCCGATCCAGCCATGCAGCGGTCCGTGGGCGACCGCGCCGAGGTAGGCCGAGAAAGTGAACAGCGGCCCCGGCACGGCCTGCGCCGCACCGTAGCCGGCCAGGAAGTCGGCATTGCTCACGACGCCGCTGGGCACCACCGAGGCCTGCAGCAGCGGCAGCACAACGTGTCCACCGCCGAAGACCAGTGCACCGGAGCGGTACACCCCTTCCAGCAGGGCTATCGTGGACGAGTCCGTGGCTGCCGCCCACAGGGGCAGCCCGACGAGCGGTGCGGCAAACAGCAGCAGCGCCACGATGCCCAGCTTGCGCGAGACGGGGTAGCTGTGGGCGTGGCCGCCGCCGGGTTGCGCGATCTTCAATGTCCACCAGCCCAGCAGCCCTGCCACCGCGATGGCGGCAAGCTGTCCCGCGGCCGAGGGCAGGACCATGGTCAGCAGCGCCGCCAGAATGGCCAGCGCGGCGCGCGGCCGGTCCGGGCACAACGACTTGGCCATCCCCCAGACCGCTTGCGCCACGATGGCCACGGCGACGACCTTGAGCCCGTGCACCCAGCCGGACTGGGCCAGCCCCTGGTACTCGGCGATGCCAAAGGCGAACAGGATCAGCGCAATCGCCGATGGCAAGGTGAATCCGGCCCAGGCCGCCAGCAGCCCCAGCCAGCCCGCGCGGCCCAACCCCAGCGCCATACCGACCTGGCTGCTGGCCGGCCCCGGCAGGAACTGGCACAGGGCGACCAGATCGGAGTAGCTGCGGTCATCCAGCCAGCGGCGACGCTCGACGAACTCCGAGCGGAAATAGCCCAGATGCGCGATCGGCCCGCCGAAGGAGGTCAGCCCCAGCTTGAGGAAGGCGCCGAAGACTTCGACGGGTGAGCCGCGCGCGGCAGCGGCCTCATGCTGCAAGGTGTTGGTGGAATCTGTCATTTGTGCATCGCCTCCCCGGTGAACTCCCGGATGCGGTCCTTGGCCAGCGCCAAGCCTTCCTTGCCCTTGGGCGTGATCGTGTAGAGCTTGCGCACGGTGCGCCCTTCACGCTCCTGGCGGGAGACGAGGTAGCCGTCGCGCTCCATCTTGTGCAGCATCGGGTACAGCGTTCCGGGGGAGAGGCGGTAGCCGTGGTGGGCCAGCTCGTCGATCATCCATTGCCCGTAGATCTCCTGCTCGGCTGCGTGGTGCAGCACATGCAGGCGGATCAGCCCCGACAGCAGGTCGTGGTGCTCCATGGCACGTGGAGTAGGTTTCTCTTTCATATCGAATATCGATAACGAAATTCGATAATACCAGCCTCACTTCAGATTGCCTGCCGCTTGTGCGGGAGGTCTCAGACCCTGCGACCCTCCGCATCCACCACGGCTTCGCCGTCTTCCTTGCGGAACGCGCCGCGCTGCGGCTGCGGCAGGATGTCCAGCACGGCCTCTGAGGGCCGGCACAGGCGCGTGCCCAGCGGGGTCACCACGATGGGCCGGTTGATGAGGATGGGGTGCTGGAGCATGAAGCCAATCAACTGCTCGTCACCCCACTTCGGGTCATCGAGGCCCAATTCCGCATAGGGCGTACCCTTCTCACGCAGCACGGCGCGCATTGGCGCGCCCATGTCCGTGATCAGGCGTTGCAGCGTTTCGCGGTCAGGCGGTGTCTTCAGGTATTCGATAACGTTCGGCTCTTCGCCGCTGTTGCGGATCAGAGCCAGCACGTTGCGCGACGTGCCGCAGGTGGGGTTGTGGTAAATGGTGATGTTGCTCATGAGTCGTGTCTTGGTTATCCGCGGGCAGGGTTCGGGCCGCACTCATACCAGCCCTTGCTTTGGTTGACGATCCGAACGACCAGTAGCATGACTGGCACCTCGATCAGCACGCCGACCACGGTGGCCAGCGCGGCGCCGGACTGGAAGCCGAACAGGCTGATGGCGGCGGCTACGGCAAGCTCGAAGAAGTTGCTGGCGCCGATCAGCGCCGAAGGACAAGCGATGCTGTGCTGCTCGCCCGCCTTGCGGTTGAGCCAGTAGGCCAGGCCGGAGTTGAAGAACACCTGGATCAGGATCGGAACGGCCAGCATGGCGATGACCAGTGGCTGGCGGATGATGGCCTCGCCCTGGAAGGCGAACAGCAGCACCAGCGTGAGCAGCAGCGCCGCGATGGACAGCGGCCCGATGCGCTCCAGCGCCCGGTCGAAGGCGGCTTGGCCCTTGCTCAGCAGGGCGCGGCGCCAGAACTGGGCCAGGATGACGGGAATCACGATGTACAGGCCGACCGATACCAGCAGCGTGGCCCACGGCACCGTGATGGACGATAGGCCCAGCAGCAGGCCGACGATGGGCGCGAAGGCGAACACCATGATGGTGTCGTTCAGCGCGACCTGCGACAGCGTGAACACAGGATCGCCCCCGGTCAGCCGGCTCCAGACGAACACCATGGCTGTGCAAGGTGCGGCGGCCAGCAAGATCAGGCCCGCGACATAGCTGTCGAGCTGGTCGGCGGGGAGCCACTGCGCGAAGACCTGGCGGATGAAGATCCACGCCAGCAACGCCATCGAGAATGGTTTGACGGCCCAGTTGATGAACAGCGTCACGCCGATGCCGCGCCAGTGCTGCTTGACCTGGCCGAGAGCGCCGAAGTCCACCTTGAGCAGCATGGGAATGATCATCACCCAGATCAGCAGGCCCACGGGCAGGTTGACCTGAGCCACTTCCGTGCGGCCGATGGCCTGGAACACGCCCGGCGCGAACTGGCCGAGCGCGATACCGGCGACGATGCACAGCAGCACCCACACGCTCAGGTAGCGCTCGAAGACGCTCATGGTGGGGGCGGCCGGCACGCGGCCGGCCGTTTGGGTTCCAACACTCATCGCGCCAACCTCACTTCGTACCAATGCTGCGCAGCTCGTGCTGCAGCGACATGGCATCCAGGCGCTGAATCGGCAGCGACAGGAACAATTCGATGCGTCGGCGCAGCGTCAGCGCCGCATCCGTGAACGCCTTGCGCTTCTGCTCGTCGGTGCCTTCAACGGCTGCAGGATCAGGCACACCCCAATGCGCCGACATCGGGCGCCCCGGCCACACGGGGCAGACCTCGCCGGCGGCGTTGTCGCAGACCGTGAAGATGAAATCCAGCTCCGGCGCACCGGGCGCCGCGAACTCGTCCCAGTTCTTGCTGCGGTAGCCGGCGGTCGGCATGTGCAGCCGCTCCAGCGTGGCGAGCGCCAGTGGGTGGACTTCGCCCTTGGGGTGGCTGCCCGCCGAGTAGGCGCGAAAGCGCCCCTGGCCCAATTCATTGAGGATGCCTTCGGCCAGGATGGAGCGGGCCGAGTTACCCGTGCAGATGAACAGGGCGTTGTAGGTCTTGTCGGTGGTCATGGGTATCTCACATCAGCAGCAGGAGGAAGCCGGCTTCACCGCAACGCCCACCGGCTTGCCGCGCACCGGGGTACAGCACGCTGCGGCGGAAGTCGCTGCAGGCGCCGCTTCGTTAAAGACCGGAATGTTGCCCAGCGTGTGGAAGTGCTCCCAGGCCACGCCCTGCGGATCGGTGATCCAGTGCTTCTCGCTGCGCGCGTAGCAGCAGGTCGTGGTGCCCTCGTCCAGCAGCGTCATGTCGGCCGCCTCGGCGCGGGCCTTCAGCACCGCCAATTCCTCGGCATCGTCGGTCTGGATACCCAGGTGGTCGATGCCCGGCTTGTTGCCACGTGTGGAGATGGCGAAGTTGACCGGCGGGTCTTCGAGCATCCATTTGGCGTAGTCGCCTTCGACGCGCGCGGGCTGCGCGGCGAACAGTTGGGAATAGAAGCCGATGCTGCGGTTCAGGTCATCGACGTGCAGGTGGACGTGAAAGCGCTTCATGGGGGTGATCCTTTCAGCAGGAAGTACAGGCAGAGGAGGATTCGGTGACCTCGCACGCGCCGCCCTGGCAGCAGTGCTCGGTCAGATAGCCGAGCAGCCCATTCATCTGGGTGAAGTCGGCGCGGTAGATCAGGTTGCGGCCCTGCTGCTCGATGGTGACCAGGCCGGCATGGGCCAGTTCTTTCAGGTGGAAGGACAGGGAGTTGCGGGCCACGTCGAGCTGGTCGGCGAGGACGCTGGGTGTCAGCCCTTCGGGGCCGGCGACCACCAGGGCGCGGAACACGCGCAGCCGCTGGGTATGGGCCAGGGCGCCGAGGGCGGAAATGGCTTGGGTCTCGTTCATGATTCGATAATACAACATTTATTGAATCATTGGCAAAACGCTTCAATTGAATGGAGCCTGCGCGCTTGCGAGGCTTGACTTTCAAGACAGTTGCTCACGCCTTCGCGCCTGCGGCGCTGCGCGCTTCGCTTGCCTCCAGGGGAAAGCCCTGCGGGCTATCCCCGCCGCGCGATGCTTGGCGCCCCTCGATGCCGCCGAACCGGCTGCGCCGGATCGGCCCGGCCAGCGCCCCGCCGCGATGGACGGGACGCTGGCGAACACGCTGGCGCTTGCTGCGGCAGGTTGTGCAGGTGCGTGCCGTCCTCAACGCGGTTCAGGGACAACCCGCCCGGCATCGCTATGGAGCTTCCACGCCACGCCTCAAGACCGGCGCTGCAAGGCATGGCGGGGCGTTCTCGCCTGTCGTTGTGGGGTTGACCTGGCCCGCGTCAGCGGGCGAGTCGGAGAAGCCTTCGGGCGGGGTGCAGTGGTCAAGTTTTAGTGGACACCTGCATAGGTAGTTTTGGCGGTTGGCTGCGTTCATATGCAGCCGGCGCCTGATAGCAGTACCTTGATCTTGATCAATAAGACTCTCTGTACCCAGCTACGGGTACATATACCCGCGCAACGAACCAGCAGACCAACTTCCAACTCACCTCAGGGGCTCAGCGCACACAGCCAGGTCTGCGCGCGATCGAGGCGCCGAGCAGGCAGACGTTCGGCACTGACCGCTGAGGCTATCGACGATCGGTGACCGGATCACGACCGAGCAAAGGCCCCCGCGCGCGGTGTGGACGTAGCGATGGGATACACAAGCGCATGATGTCGGCGCCTGCCGCTAGGACTGGGCACGTGGCAGTCACGGAGAAAAAATGTCCCGCTCGCGTAGCAACGTGGCCGGCCGGGTAGATCCCAGAATCAGGCAAAGAGATACGCCAGTTGGCTGGACGGACCGCAGCGCCCTCGGACTACTGCCGCAGATGGGGCAATACCAAGTCAAACCTGGTGACAAGCTCACTGGAGGTCACGGCAACGGAGCCACCATGTGCCTCCGCAATCGATTTCACGATGGCAAGGCCAAGACCGGCGCCCGCCGTATTTCGTTGCCGTGCCGGATCAACTCGGTAGAAGCGGTTGAAGAGCTTTGGTAGATCGCGCTCAGGAATTCTCTCACCGGGATTGACCACACTGATCGTTGTCCACTGCTCGTCCTGCGAAAGCAAGACCGTGATGCTCTTGCCGCGAGGCGTGTGTCGAATTGCATTCGAGAGAAGATTGTTCAGCGCCCGGGTGAGCATTTCCCGATCCGCCGCTATGCTGCCGATCGCCCCTTTAACACCAAGCGTAATGCCGCTATCTTCTGCCAGCGCCTCGAAATAGTCGAACAGACTCCGCACCAATTCGGACAGATCAATGGTAGACAGACGCAAGTTGCGGGGATCATTTTCCGTTTGGGCAAGAAACAGCATGTCACCAATCATGCGTCCCATCCGATCAAACTCTTCCAAATTTGAATAGAGGATTTCTCTGTATTCCTCGTTGCTGCGCGGCTGGCCAAGCGCCACGTGAGTCTGCGTGACCAGGTTGGTGACGGGCGTGCGCAACTCGTGCGCGATGTCTGCGGAAAAGTGTGATAGCCGGGTGAAGCCTTCCTCGATTCTCGCCAACATATCGTTGAAGGCGAATACCAGTTCCGCCAGTTCGATCGGCACATCCCGAGGATCCAGCCTCACATCCAGCTTTGAAGAGCGAATCGCCCGAATCTCTTCATTGACCTTGCGAATCGGCAGGTGGCCCCACTGCACCGCCAGCCAAGCCACACCGAGCGCCAGGCACATGACCAAGCCGGTTGCCCACCAGAGCATGCGCTTGAACTCCGCCAGGAAGTCGAGATGAAAGCCGATGTCCATGGCAGCGACGATGCGGTAGCCGGGCGCCGCTGAATCGTCAGCAGGCAGTTGCAGCACCACACCTCGATATGACCTCTGATCCTCCTGCCACACGATCAAATCGTCAGCGGTGATGCGGTTGACCAACTTTTTGCTACTGGCAAGTTTAGACAGGTCAGGACCGGGCGTGGCATAGATGCTATTGCCAGCCCCATCGTAGACGCCGTACGTCATCCCATGATGTCCTGCGACTGCGTTGGCCAAGTGTTGCTTCAGTTCGTCGCTTGCGATGTCACTTGCAAGCTGGTGCAAGGGCTGAGCCAAAGCGGTTGTCACTGCCTCCAGTTCGTGGGCATCCTGTTGAGCAAAGTGGTGCTCCAACGACCGGAGAATGACCCAATTGAACACAAGAAACACCAAGGTCGTGGCGATACCAACGAGGGCCGTGACCCTCAATGCAAGCGACGCTGGACGGCTTTGCCGCGGCTTATGGCGCAGGGGCATCATCGGGCGCATCGAGCGTGTATCCCATTCCACGCACGGTGTGGATGAGCTTCGGATTGAACGCATCGTCTATCTTCGCGCGTAGACGGCGGATGGCTACATCGATGACGTTGCTGTCGCTGTCGAAATTCATGTCCCATACCTGCGACGCGATCAGAGACCGTGGAAGGACCTCCCCCTGGCGACGGGCCAGGAGCTCAAGCAACGCGAACTCCTTGCTGGTGAGATTGATGCGTTGGCCAGCGCGCGTTGCGCGCCGGCGCGCCAAGTCCAGCACCAAATCGGCAACCTGGATGCGATCAGGCTGGCTCGGAGCGCTTCCGCGTCGCAGCAGCGTCCGCACCCGCGCCAGCAACTCAGAGAACGCGAATGGCTTGACGAGGTAGTCGTCCGCTCCCAGTTCCAATCCCTTGACACGGTCGTCTACACCGCCACGCGCCGTCAGAAAGAGCACAGGGACCTGTTTACCGGCATCTCGAAGGGCACGCACGATGCGCCAGCCATCGACATCCGGCAGCATGACATCCAAGACCACCAGATCGTATGTCTCGCCCATGGCCAGGTGGTGTCCGTCCAATCCGTTGCGCGCCAGATCCACGACGAATCCCGCCTCCATGAGACCTTGGCGGACGTAATCCGCCGTCTTGTTCTCGTCTTCAACGACCAGCAGTTTCATCGCATGTCCCATGAAATCGCTACGGCGCGGAAAAATAGCCGCTCACGATGTACGCATTCATCCACTTTCAATCAGCAATTTACTGGTTGCCAGCTTCCACGAACATGACACGAACATTACATGAATGTAATTCAGGGGTCATTCGATGGAAAGTGCCCAACCCATAGCATGACCTGCATTGCGTCGAACTGTGCCGCTCAGGATGGGGTGGCGTTTAGAACGACTTCCGAGTCATCTATGGAGGATTTCAGGCCATGCCGCCTCGTTCACCCTTTTTTATCGTGCCCACACAGGGCCTTTCTCGTCGGCGTTTCGTCCAAGGGTTAGCCGCCGGCGGCGTTCTCGCTGGGCTGTCCACGCCGGCGTTCAAGGCATTTGCCCAGCAAGGCTCCGCGACGCGCGGTGCCGCCCCTGTGCTGAAGGGCACCGAGTTCGACTTGGTGATCGCCGAATCGCCCGTGAACTTCACGGGCAAGCCAGGCGTGGCTACGACCATCAACGGCTCGCTGCCGGCACCGACATTGCGTTGGCGCGAGGGTGACACCGTCACAATCCGTGTAACCAACAAGCTGCGTGAAGCCACATCCATTCACTGGCACGGGATCATCCTGCCGTATCAGATGGATGGCGTGCCGGGCATCAGCTTCAATGGCATCGCTCCCGGCGAGACCTTCACGTACCGCTTCAAGGTTCAGCAGAGCGGCTCCTACTGGTACCACTCGCACTCCGGCTTCCAGGAACTCACGGGCATGTACGGGGCGATCATCATCGACCCCGCTGGCGCCGAGACCATCCACGCCGACCGTGACCACGTGCTGCTGTTCTCGGATTGGACCGACGAAGACCCGATGCGGGTGTTCACCAAGCTCAAGTCCCAAAGCGACTATTACAACTACAACCAACCTACCGTCTTCGACTTCTTCCGGGACGCCTCGCGCGAAGGCACGGCCGCTGCGATCGACAAGCGCAAGATGTGGAACGAGATGCGGATGAATCCGACGGATCTCGCAGATCTGTCTGCCGCCACGCTGACCTATCTGGCCAACGGCGTCACCCCCGCCGGCAATTGGACGGCGCTGTTCCGACCGGGTGAGCGCGTGCGGCTGCGCATGGTCAACGGTGCGGGCAACACCTTCTACGACGTACGCATTCCAGGACTGAAACTCACGGTGGTGCACGTCGATGGTGTTGACGTGGAGCCGGTGACCGTCGATGAGTTCCGATTCGGTCCTGGCGAAACCGTCGACGTGATCGTCCAGCCACGGGATGACGCTTACACGATCTTCGCCCAGGCGATGGACCGGACAGGCTACGCGCGTGCCACGCTGGCCGTGCGTGAAGGTCTTCAAGCTCCCGTGCCTGCCCTCGATCCGGTCGAATGGCTGACCATGAACGACATGATGGGCGGCATGATGGGGGGCATGGACCATGGCGGGTCCGGCCAGGCCATGGAGATGACCGGGATGACGGGCATGACGGGCATGACCGGGATGACCGGGATGGGCTCGGGTTCGATGTCCGGGATGGATCATGGGGCGATGGCAGGCATGAATCACGGCGCCATGAACCACGGTGGCATGGCGATGGATCACAGCCAACACGCCGCGGCGGCGGGGGGACTGGCCGTGCCCAGCACTACTGCTCGCCACGCTCGCACCGAGTATGGTGCCAGCACGGACATGCGCGTTGACATGGCGCGCACCAACCTCGATGACCCCGGCATCGGACTGCGCAACAACGGTCGGCGCGTGTTGACCCTCGCGGATCTGCATACCCCGTCGGGGCCGCTGGACAAGAGAGGCCCCGGCCGGGAGGTCGAACTGCACCTCACGGGCAACATGGAACGCTACGCATGGTCCCTGGACGGGCTGGAGTTCGGAAAGTCCACGCCGGTGCACTTCAAACACGGCGAGCGGCTGCGGGTCATTCTGCACAACGACACCATGATGACCCATCCCATGCACCTGCACGGCATGTGGAGCGAGCTGGAAAGCCCCGACGGTCGCTTCCTTGCGCGCCGCCACACCCTGCCGGTGCAGCCGGCACAACGCATCAGCTTCCTGGTGACAGCCGACGCGCTCGGCCGCTGGGCGTGGCACTGCCACCTGATGTTCCACATGGATGCCGGCATGTTCCGCGAAGTCGTGGTGTCTTGAACCCAGCGCACAAGGAAGACCAAGAATGTCCAAAGCACTCCCCACTCGCGCACTGGCCACGACGCTTCTGGCCCTGGTAAGCGTCGCCGCCCAGGCACAAGCACAGAACGACCATGCAGCGCACGGCCAGGCCGACGCTCAAACGGCCGCGCCATCCACTCAGACCGTGGCTCCTGCCGCCGACCCGCACGCGGGTCACGCGACGTCGGCGAGCGGCTCGACCGCGGCCCCGGCCATGGATCACGGCAACATGCAGATGCAGGGCGGGTCGGCGCCTCCTGACGCCCGCGATCCGCATGGCTACTCCAATGGCCTGACATTGGGATCGGGCGACTACGCCGTACCCGGTGTGCCGCGGCTGATGCTGGCCGACGAACACAGGTTCTTTTCGTTGCGCGGCGAAACTCTGGAACGCCGCTTCACGCGCAAAGGAGACGACTCCACGGCCTACGACCTCCAGGCGTGGTATGGGACGACCTACAACAAGGCCGTCGTGAAGGCCGAAGGCGATATCGCCAAAGGAAAGCTCGAAGAATCGCGTACCGAGCTTCTCTGGGGGCACGCCGTCGCACCGTACTGGGACACCCAGCTCGGCGTTCGGGTGGATAACGGGGAAGGCCCGAGCCGTCAATGGTTGGCTTTCGGCATCCAGGGCCTCGCCCCCTACTGGTTCGAGCTGGAGGCGACGGGCTACGTGGGAAGTGGTGGACGTACGGCGCTGCGTGTCGAAGGCAGCTACGAGCTGCTGCTGACCCAGCGACTGATTCTGGAGCCTCGCGCCGAGTTGCAGTTTTATGGCAAGGACGACCCGGAACGCGGTATCGGCAAGGGCCTGGCCGAAGCGTCTGCTGGCTTGCGCCTGCGCTATGAATTCAGTCGCCAGTTCGCCCCCTATATCGGCGTGGAACGGGCGGGCAGCTTCGGACGCACCGCGGACTATGTGCGTGCCGAAGGCGGCCGTGCGCAGCAGACGCGCTGGGTGGCTGGCGTGCGATTCTGGTTCTAGAACCTAGCGGGTTTGATCATCTGATGAGAGGCGATCCATGAACATGCACTACGACAGAAGCCAGGGCAAAGTGCCGAGACGCCAGGCATTGATCGCTGGCTTGTTGGTGATGGCACTCGCAGGACCGAGCCTGGCGCAGAGCCGACCGATTGCCAAGGTCTGGAAGGACCCGAGCTGCGGATGCTGCAAGGACTGGGTCTCACACCTGCAAGGCGCAGGCTTCGATGTGCAGGTTCTCGACACCGGGAACACCGCAGCGCGCACGCGGCTGGGCATCCCGCAGAAGTACGGTTCTTGCCACACGGCGCAGATCGGCGGCTATGCCATCGAGGGTCATGTGCCTGCCTCGGACATTCAACGCTTGCTGCGCGAAGCCCCGCAGGCCATCGGCCTCGCGGCGCCCGGCATGCCGGTCGGTTCGCCCGGCATGGATGGTCCGGCCTATGGTGGACGCAAGGACGCCTACGACGTGCTGCTGATTGGGAAAAACGGTAGCAGCACGGTCTATCAGTCGCATCGCTGACCATCCATCAACCCTTCTCCGTGGAGATATGCCATGCAGCATCAGCACACACAGACCCCCAGCGATCGCCCCCGGTTCTGGCGATCGCGCTACGGCGTGGCGTTCCTCATCATCGCCGCTGTCGCCGCGTATTTCCTGCTCAAGGAGCATACGGCACATGTTGCCGGCTATCTCCCCTTCCTGCTGCTGGCGGCTTGTCCGCTGATGCACCTGTTCATGCACCGTGGTCACGGCCACGGCGGACACGATCATGCCGCGCGTCAGGGTAAGGAAGGTGCCGCAGCCTCCAAGGAGCAGAAGCAATGAGTCGAGGCACTCGCACCGTGCGAGCACGCGACGCCGCGCTTGTCTCCTTGCGCGCCTGCGGCCTGCTGCGATCACCAGACACCAAAGGTTAACGGCGGAGGGCACTTGTCACTATGAATTCACCCAGCAAGTCTTCAGGACATGAGCACGCAGGCATGGCGGCGGGTGCCACAACGTCCGGCCCGCATACGCACCACCATCACGCCAGCCATGCTGGAAGTGACGACGCGGGCGGGTCCTCAAGCCACACGCAGCCCGATGCCGCGACGCGAGATCCGGTGTGTGGCATGGCGGTCACGGCGGCGTCGGAGCACCGTTCCACGCACTTGGGGAACACGTACTTGTTTTGCAGCACCGGATGCAAGGCCAAATTCGACGCCGATCCGGCGCGATATGCCAGCGGTGACGCGGGCATAGGCACAGGCAGCGGCCATGCACCGCATCACCATGCCAGCACCGCAGTTTCACCGGCCCCGGCGGCATCGCCAACCGCGCCCGGAACCATCTACACCTGCCCGATGCACCCGGAGATCCGCCAGGATCATCCGGGAACCTGCCCCAAGTGCGGGATGACGCTGGAGCCTCTGCTGCCCGACCTCGATGACGACAACCCGGAGTTGCGTGACTTCTCGCGTCGCTTCTGGTGGACCTTGCCGCTGACGCTCGTGGTCTTGGCGCTGGCGATGCTGGGCGAGCGGCTGCACCTGATGGACATGGCTACACAGAGCTGGGTCGAGTTGGTGCTGTCGTTGCCGATCGTGCTGTGGGCCGGCTGGCCCTTCTTCTCCCGCGGCTGGCTGTCCGTGGTCAACCGCAGCCCGAACATGTGGACACTGATCGGCCTGGGAACGGGTGCGGCATTCATCTACAGCGTTGTGGCAACCGTTGCGCCGGAAGTGTTTCCAGCTTCCTTCATGTCCATGGGACGGGTCGGCGTGTATTTCGAGGCCGCCGCCGTCATCATCTCGCTGACACTGCTCGGCCAGGTGCTGGAACTCAAGGCCCGCTCCCAGACTTCGGCAGCCATCAAGTCGCTGCTGGGGCTGGCACCCAAGACGGCGCGGCGCATCAATGCGGACGGCAGCGAGGAAGACGTGCCACTCAGCCATGTGCACGTCGGCGACCTGCTGCGCATCCGACCCGGCGAGAAGGTGCCGGTGGATGGCATCGTGCACGAGGGCAGCAGCTCGATTGACGAATCCATGCTGACCGGCGAACCGCTGCCCGTCAGCAAGCGCGTGGGCGACAAGGTCATCGGGGCCACACTCAACACCAGCGGCGCGCTGGTCATGCGTTCGGAGCGGATCGGCTCGGACACCGTTCTATCGCAGATCGTCCAGATGGTCGCCCAGGCGCAGCGTTCCAAGGCACCGATGCAACGCATGGCCGATGTCGTTGCCGGCTACTTCGTGATGGCCGTCGTCGCCATTGCGGTAACGACGCTCCTTGTATGGGGATTCTTCGGGCCACAGCCCACCTGGGTCTATGGACTGATCAATGCGGTGGCCGTCCTGATCATCGCCTGCCCGTGCGCGCTGGGTCTGGCCACGCCGATGTCGATCATGGTCGCAACGGGCCGTGGCGCCACGCAGGGCGTGCTGTTCCGCGATGCCGCGGCGATCGAGAATCTTCGCAAGGTCGATACCCTCGTCATCGACAAGACAGGAACCCTGACCGAAGGCCGACCTGCTTTCGATCAGGTCGTCGCAGCCCCCGGCTTTACGAACGATGAGGTGCTGCGTCTTGCGGCCAGCCTGGACCAGGGCAGTGAACACCCCCTGGCCGACGCCATCGTGCAGGCCGCGCGTGCCCAGGGCCTCCAACTCGTGAAGCCTCAGAGCTTTGAATCGGGAACCGGCATCGGCGTGCGCGGAAAGGTTGAGCACCGGCAACTGGCGTTGGGCAACACAGTGCTGATGGAACAGTCTGGCGTATCGGTGGAACCGCTCGTACCCCAGGCCGAAGCTCTGCGCGGCGAAGGGGCCAGCGTCATGTACCTGGCGGTGGACGGGCAGCTCGCGGGCTTGCTCGCCGTGTCCGATCCGGTCAAGGGCAGCACCCCCGAGGCCCTGGCCGCGTTGAAGGCTGCGGGCCTGCGGGTCATCATGGCCACCGGGGACGGGCAGACCACCGCCAAAGCCGTCGGTGCACGCCTAGGCATCGACGAGGTGCATGGTGAGGTCAAGCCGGCGGACAAGCTCATGTTGATCGAGCGACTGCAGAAAGAAGGACGCATCGTCGCCATGGCCGGAGACGGCATCAACGACGCGCCGGCCTTGGCGAAGGCAGACGTGGGCATCGCCATGGGAACGGGAACCGACGTGGCGATGAACAGCGCCCAGGTCACGCTGGTCAAGGGTGACCTGCGTGGCATCGCTGTCGCTCGCACGCTCTCGGTGAGTACCGTGCGCAACATGAAGCAGAACCTCATGTTCGCCTTCCTCTACAACGCGCTGGGCATCCCCATCGCCGCCGGGGTTCTCTATCCCCTCACGGGCTGGCTGCTGTCGCCGCTGATCGCAGCATTGGCGATGAGCCTGAGTTCGGCGTCGGTCGTTGGCAACGCCTTGCGCCTGAGAGCGAGCCGACTGTGACCGGATTTTCTTTCTGAAACTACAGGAGCCTGCTATCGCCCAGCAAACCGTTTCTTTCGTTCCACGCCGTTGCAAAGGTGCAAGCCTTATCTCGGCATTTCGTTCTTAAACCACACCTCACACATCCAGGTAGAAACTTCTATGACCCGTTCACATTTCATCGCCAAGCTCGTCGCGCCGATCGCTGCTGGTCTGTTCGCCACCGCCGCATTCGCGCATCCTTCGCTGGTGTCTTCAACGCCGGCCGACAAGTCGCAGGTTTCTGCGCCAGCCACCATCGAACTGAAGTTCTCCGAGACGCTGGTGCCGCAGTTCTCCGCCGCGAGCCTTGTCATGACTGGCATGCCGGGAATGGCGAGCCATGGCCCGATGAAGATCAACGCCAGCGTCGCGGCTGCCGGCGACGGCAAGACCATGGTCATCACGCCGGCACAGGCGCTCCAGCCCGGTGACTATCGCGTCGAATGGCGTGCCGTCTCCTCGGACACGCATCCGATCACGGGTAACGTCACCTTCAAGGTGAAGTAAGCCCATGGCCGGGGATTGGTTGACCATCGTCCTGCGCCTGGCGCTGTATCTGGACCTGGCGGCGGCGTTTGGCGTCGCCATGTTCGGTCTCTATGCTTTGGGCAACGACGAGCGATCCTCGACGATCTCGCGCCGCTATCGCGTCCTCATTGGCGCATCCGCTGCCATCGGCATTGCCCTGTCGATGTGGGGCATGACGGTCATGGCCAAGGCCATGTCCGGTGCCCAGAGCTACGCGGAGCTGTCAACGCACGTCTTCGACATGCTCATTACGGGCACGCACATGGGCATCGCCTGGTGCATTCGCATCCTCGCGCTGTTGGTGTGTGTGCTCGTCGCAATGTTGAAATTGAACGCTACCTTGCGATTTGCAGTGATGGCGCTCTCCACCGGCGTGGCGCTGGCGACCCTTGCGTGGGCAGGCCACGGCGCGATGGACGACGGCGTTCGCGGCTACATCCATCTTGCGTCGGATATCACGCACCTCTGGGCAGCGGGCGCTTGGGTGGGCGCATTGGTGGCGTTCTTGATGCTGGCATCCCACAAGCAGGATGTCGCGCAAGACCCGGTAGCGGTCCTCAGTCGGACGTCGAATGGCTTTGCTCGCATAGGTACAGCGATCGTGGCTGCACTCGTCGTGAGTGGAATTCTCAATTACCTGTTGATCGCCGGACCATCGTTTGATCCGCTCATCTCGACGCTGTATGGCCGGCTGCTGATGGTAAAGCTCTTGCTTTTCGCAGGCATGCTGGCGTTGGCTGCTGCCAATCGGTATCGGTTGAGCCCGAGCCTGGAGGCTGCTTTGAAGGCAGGCAATCGCGCACAGGCAGTCATCAAGCTTAGACAGAGTCTGTTCACGGAGGCGACCTTGGCCGTTTTGGTTCTGGCGAGCGTTGCATGGCTTGGCATCTTGTCTCCCACTGGAACCTAGTCCTTCATGGGCGGCAGATGACAGCACATGAATTGAATGTAATGCACGGGTAAGCGCTCTGTAGACCGCCTGCTTCTACATTTAACGACGCGGCGCAAGTTGTCGTCGTTTTTACAAAGGAGTCGATCATGAAATCGCAAATTGTCATTGCCGCCCTGTTGAGCGCTCTCTCCGTGCCAGCCTTCGCCGGTCATGCAGCAGCCCAAGCAGCCAAGGAAATGGTTCCCTTGGCTGACGGGGGAACGCTGTACATCTTCAAGGACGGAAAGATGGCACAGGAAAGCCGCTTCGGGCGCGCCGTCTATCTCAATGTCGGAGCTTCGGTGTCGACGAAGGATGGGCGCAACATCGCGATCACCAGCAATGAAGTCGCTCGCCTCGGGTCGCTGCTACAAAAAGAGCACGGCGGATGACGCCGCGGGTGTGCGGTGCTTTTCAAAGCTTCTGCACAGTGTGACAGAGACGCGCGCCCCGATTGGGCGCGCGCGCTTGGGACGCGTCACGAGCAACCACGAGCGCTCAAGGTGCCAGTTTTTGCGATGTCAAGCGCATCAACTTCCCTGAAATGGATCCAGCCTCCCCGTCCACCGTGATTCGTCCACGGGACATCTGGCGCGAATGAGAACTTGCGAGGAGCCCGATTTATGGAGTTGCGTCATCTACGATGCTTTGTCGTCTTGGCAGAGGAGTTGCATTTCACGCGGGCGGCCGAGAGGCTGCATATAGAGCAACCCCCCTTGTCTCGCGCGATCAAGGAATTGGAAGATGAGCTTGGGGTCACGCTGTTTGACCGCGACCGCAGGGGCACACGGCTGACCGTGGCGGGGGCGGCATTCTTGCAGGACACCCGCCGACTCTTCACTGTCCTGGAGCAAGCGCGTGAAAATGCCAGAGCCATTGCCGCGGGCCTGAGGGGCAGCCTGCGCATTGCAATTTCCGATGGTGCGATGGACCCACGACTATCGGCGTTCCTAGCTCGTTGCCGCGCGGAAGAGCCCGAGGTCGAGATACGTCTCTCCGAGGTACCGCTGACCGAGCAGATACGGGGCCTACGGTCTGGCGACTTCACGATCGGATTTGCACACGCGGCGGATGTTGGCGAAGGCATCGTGGCTGAACCGATCTGGCGAGACCCGATTGTGATCGCCGTGCCAGCGCGGCACTCGCTTCTTGCGCACAAGCAAGTTCCGCTGAACGAACTTCAGGGTCACCCACTGGTTCTGTGCGACAAACTGGCCTGCGAAGGCTACTGCCGAGAACTAAATCGGCTGCTACAGGTTCTGGAACACAGACTCAACGTTGTCGAAGAAGTGTCGTCGCTGGACATGATGCTAACGCTCGTCGGCGCAGGCTATGGGATTGGTTTCATGACGGCGACCAAGATTCCCATCAGCCAGAGGCCGGACGTGGTGATTCGCCCTCTGGCGCAGGACACGGCGGTAATCACAACCTATCTGCTTCGGCCAGAAAGCAGCAACTCATCGGTTTCGCTGGATCGCTTCATCGAACGTCTGCGAGGACCTCCGGATGACTAAAGCGTCAATGCCTATCTGAATCGTGCGCCGCGGCACGAAGATTGCGTTCGGCTGCGCTGACGAGTTCCGCAGCACTGAGCTTGAGTCCGGCGGCGATTCTTAAGATCAGAGCGAGAGTGGGCATGTGCTCCCCACGCTCT
Source organism: Stenotrophomonas sp. STEN029 (assembly GCF_056760015.1). Taxonomy (NCBI): domain Bacteria; kingdom Pseudomonadati; phylum Pseudomonadota; class Gammaproteobacteria; order Lysobacterales; family Lysobacteraceae; genus Stenotrophomonas; species Stenotrophomonas sp. STEN029. The sequence goes on from NZ_JBRREC010000092.1 coordinate 17,908, forward strand.
ATTTTGCCCATGTGCGATCGCTCGATCCCTGCTTTCGCAGCCAGTTCTTCCTGAGCAACACCTTGCGTCAGGCGGGCGACACGAACGGCCGCTCCGAATGCCAACGCTGGCTCGGCGTCGAAAGTGGTAGTTCCTGGGGGACGGCCTCGTCGGACAGTTCGCTTCTCCATCCTTGGAAGCGTCGAACAGTCCAAACAATTTAACCACGTTAAGTTTAACTCAAACTAGCTATCATGAAGACTTTCCATCCTTGTCTTATCGCTTCTTGGGGCCTCTCATGCACGACGCCACCAGCCCACGCCCACAGCTCAGGCTCGCCATAGCGCCTGGTGTGGCCTCTTCGTACCTAGCTGCATTGCTTGCCCTGCAGCGCGCGGAGGAGCCCGAAGTTTCTATGGAATTTAATGAGGTTACGGCGAGCGATCTCATTACGGGCCTCTACAAACGGCGCTTCGACGTCGGCCTTTCTCTGAAGCAGGTGAGCGATTCTTCGCTGAAGAGTCTTTCTATTTGGTTCGAGGCGACAGCTCTTGCCACGCCGCTGCGATACCCACTGCTCCGGCAGCAGTCAATCAGAATAGACGAACTTAAGGAGCACTCCGTGTTTCGATGGAAGGCCGAATATTCTCCTTCGCTGGACCAGTACCTGTCCTCCATGTCATCAACGGAAAGGCCGAATGTCCAGCATGTCAGTTCTTTTGAGATGTTATTGCTCTGGGTCGCAGCTGGATATGGCGTAGGGATTTCCTCGCGATCACGCATCGAAACCGCTAGCCAGTGCGGAATCTGCACGCGCCCAATAGCCGATGGCCCCTACGAGGTCATTACGCACCTGCAGCGACTCTCGGGACAGACGAATCTTGTAGCTGATCGATTTGAGCTTAGAGCCTTGCGAGTTGCCGAGGCGCGTAAAGCATGACAACCACGTGCGGTGCCCGCCCTTGCCGGTGGATTTGCAGCGGGTGCCGGTTCGGGCCAAGGCGCCGTCCAGACGCATCAATTCATCCTGGAAACTGACCTTGATCAATTCAACTCCCTACAACTTCCAATAGTATGTCCGCATGATCGGCTTAAGGCGCCTTCTCGCAAGATGGAGCCGCTGGATTACCAGCGGCCTAGTCGTAACCTTGCTTTTCTCGCAGGTTGCGATGGCGATGTACGTCTGTCCCAAGCCAGACCCGAGGGCATCTGTGGAAACCACGCAAATGCGTGCCACGATCTCGATGCAGCAGGCTGACAAGTTGCCAATGTCGGATTGCACCGGCATGCCTGATTCCATGGACAGCGAAGCGCCACAGTTGTGCCACGCTCATTGCAGTGGCGATCGGGAGTCGGCGCTTTCATGGCAGGGGCTGGACATTCAGTTTCTCGCGGCGCACGTGATGTGGCTCGCCAACTCGCTGCCCGGGTTGGTTCTCGACCGGGTAGCCCTCAGAGCGTGTTCAAAGTCTTTTGAGCAAGAGCACCAAGAATGCCAAGTGGACGAACTGCAGGCTGGTGTTGAGCCATCGCTCGCAGTTCTTCCACAGCCTCCTGTTCTTGTC
>NZ_JBRREC010000093.1:0-19350 GCF_056760015.1 Stenotrophomonas sp. STEN029
CCCCCCCCCCGCCGCCCCCCCCCCCCCCCCCCCCGCCGTCGCCCTCCTTCGCCCCGCGCCCCCCCCCCCCCCCCCCCCCCCCCCCCCCCCCCCCCCCCCCCCCCCCCCCCCCCCCCCCCACTACAGGTGGAGCAAAAGCAAAGGCCCGGAGTGATCCGGGCCTTTGTATATCTGAAACATTGCTGCTTCGTTCCGCATGCCGAGCATGGCTCGGCACTACAGGAAAAACGCTATCAGCCGGAGATTGCCAGGCGCTCCTGGCGATAACGCCATACCGCTACCGCCCACAGCAGCACTGCCAGCAACACCGAGGCACCCAGGTATACCGCCCACTGCGTGGCCGATGGCATCTCGCCACGTGTGACCTTCACCAGCATCTGGTTCTGCGACAGGAACGGCACCGCGTACTGCCACAGCTGGGTGTCCTTCAGCGGGTAGGCCATCAGTGCGTAGCCCGGCAGCATCGGCAGCAACATCAGCCAGACCATGTGGCTCTGCGCTTCCTTCATGCTCTTGGAGCTGGCCGACAGGCAGGTCAGCAGGGCGGTGCCGATCAGCACCAGCGGCAGCAGGATCACCAGCAGCTTGCCCATCGCCGCGAAGCTCACGTCCAGCGAGCGCGCCGCGCCACCGCCAATGCTGGCGCTGATCTTGAACGAGACCAGGATCAGCAACATCGACGCCAGGCCCAGCAACACTGCTGCCAGCATCTTGCCGCTGACCAACGCACCGCGTGCTGCCGGCGTCGCCAGCAAGGGCTCCAGCGACTGCCGCTCACGTTCACCGGCGGTGGTGTCCATGGCCAGATGCGAACCGCCGATGAAGGCGAACAGCATCAGCACCAGCGGCAGCACCACCGACAGGAAGATGCCGCGCTTGGCTTCGGCCGTTGCCAGATCGCGGGTGCCGACATTGACCGGTGCGGCCACCATCGGATTGACGCCACGTGCCAGCAAGCGCAAGGCGCCCACCGATTGCCCGTAGGCCGTCAGCACATTGCGTACGCGTGCGATCTGCACATCGCCGGTACGGCGCGTGGTGTCGGCGACGATCTCCACCTTGGCCGGCTTGCCGGCCTGCCAATCGGTGGCGAAGTTCTCGTCGATCACCAAGGCCAGGTCTTCGCGCTGGCTGCGGATCAGTGCTTCATAGTCAGCCGGCGCTTCGGTGGCATTGATGCCGCGGCTGGCCAGGAAGGCGACCAGGTTCGGGGCACGGGCGATGCCCACCACCGGGATGCTCAAGTCCTTTTCCAGCTGCGTCTCGGCACGCAGGTTGGTGAGCTTGTTCATGCCCAGGAACAGCAACGGATACAGCAACGGTGCGGTCAGCAGGGTCAACAGGAAGGTGCGGCGGTCGCGGGCGAAGTCGCGTAGCTCCTTGCGCATCACCGTGAAGATGGCGCGGAAATATCCAGTCTGGCTCATGCGTGCAGGCCCTCCTCGCTGCCGATCAGTTTCACGAACGCGTCTTCCAGGTTGGTCTCATGGGCCTGCTCGCGCAGCTCATCCGGCGTGCCCTGGGCAACCACCCTGCCCTGCGCGACGATCACGATGCGGTCACACAGCGCGGCGACCTCCTGCATGATGTGGCTGGAGAAGATCACGCAGCGGCCTTCCTCACGCAGCTCCTTGAGGAAGCCACGCAGGCCACGGGTGGTCATCACGTCCAGACCGTTGGTCGGCTCGTCGAGGATGACGTTGCGCGGATCATGGATCAGCGCGCGGGCGATTGCGGTCTTGGTACGCTGGCCCTGGCTGAAACCTTCGGTGGCACGATCGAGGAAATCCTCCATCTGCAGCGCCTTGGCCAGGCGCGCGGTGCGCTCGACGATGGCGGCCGAACTCATGCCATGCAGTTCACCGAAGTAGTCGATGTTCTCGCGGGCGGTGAGGCGCTTGTACACGCCACGTGCATCCGGCAACACACCAAGGCTGCGGCGCACTGCGTTGGGGTCGATGGCGGCGTCGACGCCATCGACCAGCACGCGGCCGCTTTCCGGCGTCATCAAGGTGTACAGCATGCGCAGCGTGGTGGTCTTACCGGCGCCATTGGGGCCGAGCAGACCGGTGATCTGGCCATCATGGGCGGTGAAGCCCACGTCATCCACGGCAATCACCGGCGTCTTGTCCTTGCCCCTGCCGGGGAAGGTCTTGCGAAGTCGTTCTGCAACGATCATGTAAGCGGTTCCTCAGTGATGCGGTGATGTCACGGTTCCCAGCCATTGAAGCTGGTGAACGGCGGCACGTAGTTGAGTTTTTCCAGGCAGGCACCGTCGAGCGCCTTCGGGTCGGTCTTCTCGATGAACTGCGCGAACAGCTTGGGCATGCAGCCCGCGCCGATCACGTTGTGGCCCTGGCCGCGTAGCACGAACAGGCGCGCGTTATCCAGATGCTTGACCACTTCCTCGCCATAGCGCGGCGGCGTGACCGGATCGAACTCGCCTTCCAGCACCAGCGTCGGCACCTTGCCGGCCAGCGGCGTGTGGAAGTCGGCCGGTGCCGTGCCCTTGGGCCAGCTGGCGCACATCGCGCCCATGGCTTCGGCCATCTGGTTGCCGAGCACGGTGTCCGCATCGGCACCGTTGGCGACCATGCCTTCCTTGTCTTCGCTGCACACCACCGACAGCTGCATGCCCATCGCCATGGCATCCTTCATCTCGCCCTGCAGCATCTGCGTCAGCGCCATCAGGTTGTCGTAGCGGCCGCCATTGGCTTCATGGATGAGCTTGGGCAACAGCGCGCCGGCTGCCGGCATGTAGGCGTACATGCGCACCAGGCCAGCAACGGTTTCGGCACGCAGCTCGCCTTGCTGCTGTTCGCCGGTGCTGGCGTCGCGGTACTGCACCGTCACCGGCTGCGCGCGCAGCTTGGCCAGCAAAGTGTCCAGCTCGGCACGTGGATCACCCAGCTTGTCCTTGCACGAGGCGGTCTTGGTGCATTGGGCGAACTGCAGCGCCAGTGCATCATCCAGGTTGCGCGCGAAGATATTGCCCAGCTGCAGGCTGTTCGGCACCACCGAGTCGAGCACGATGCTGCGCGTGGCCTGCGGATGGCGCACGGCGTACTGCTGGGCCACGCGGGTGCCGTAGCTGACACCGACCAGGTTGATCTGGCTCGCACCGATGGCCTGGCGCACCGCATCCAGATCCGCCACCGCTTCGGTGGTGGTGTAGAAACGCAGATCCGCCTTCTGCGACAGCTGGGTGGCGCAGTTCTGCGCCGCTGCCTGCATCGACGCTGCGGTGAAATCGGCATCGTCCGGCGTATCACAGGCCAGCAGGTTGGATTTGCCGGTGCCGCGCTGGTCGACCAGGATCACGTTGCGGTGCTTGCGCACTTCGGAGAACGCCGCATCCACCTGCGGGTAGGTGGCGACCGCGGCCTGGCCCGGTCCGCCTGCAAGAAAGAACACCGGGTCTGGCTGCAGATCGCTTTCCTTCTCCGGGGCAACCCAGGCGATGTTCAAACTGATCTTGCGGCCCTGCGGGTTTGCCCGGTCTTCAGGCACTTCCAGCGTGGTGCACTGTGCTTCCAGGCTGTCGCGGCTGCCGGCCGAGCTCAGGCTGCAGGGTTGGAAGTTCAAGCTGCCAAGCGTCTGCGGCTTGCTGGCTACGGCCGCTACATCGGTGGCGCCGGCCGCGGCAGGCGCTGACGCAGGCGTATCGGTTGACCGCACCAGGCGGTAACCGACGATGCCGGCGATCACGGCCAGGGCGAGGATGGTTTGGGTCTTACGGGACATCATCGGAACAGCCCCTCACAGTTGAAAAGAAAACGGGTCTACCTGCATCCAGACGCGGGCGCGGCAGCTATGTGACATCAGGAAAGAAAATTTCTTCGATCCGGCTTTCGTACAGACGGGCGATGCGGAAGGCCAGCGGCAGGCTGGGATCGTACTTGCCGGTCTCCAACGCATTGATGGTCTGCCGGGATACCTCCAACTGCTCGGCCAATTCGCCTTGCGACCAGCCCCTGGCCTCGCGCAGCTCGCGCAATCGGTTATCCATCGTCGCGGCTCAGTGGTAACGCCGCGCGACAACACCCTTGGCCAGCCCGTACGACAGGCATACCAAGGGAAACACCCAGATCATCGCCACGTTGGACGGCACATCGATGACCTTGGCCGACTGCAGAAAGCCCCCTGTCAGGTATACCAGCGAAATGAATGCCGTGGCGAAGCTCACCGCCTCCAGCTCGATGCGCTGCTGCAGCTCATCGACATCGCGGATGTAGCGGATCATCGCCCGCAGCACCAGCATCATCGGCGGCACCGGCAGCAAGGCGATCAAGGCGCGCAGCAGGCCGTCCTCGACCCGCTTGAGCAGCAGGATCGACAGCACCAGCAACACCACATAGCCGGTCATGGCCAGCATCACCTCGCGGGTATAGCGCTTGCGCAGCTTGGCCGGGGCGGCATCGCAGCCATCGGGCATCAGCCGGCGCAGCAGTGCCGCGATTGCCAGACCCAGGGCGATACCAAACAGGATGCCGATGACTTGCTGCGACACGCCCATCGGCTGCCAGAGCAGTAGCGCGCATGCGACCAAGGTGAATGCAGCGGCGGCAATCAGCATGCCGACCGTCCAAAGATTGCGGCTCATCGCTCGGCCCCTTGCAGCTGCTGCCGCGAGCCGGACGGTACAACAGCACAGCGGCGGGCAACGGAGCCCGTCGCCGCGAAACAAACAAGAAACCTGCAATGACGCATGGCCAACTCCTGTAAAGCACGCTTGACACATCCTGAAGTCAGCCGGGTCCGGCTGTCAAGCGACCTTTACAGACAAGCAAGCCAGCCGGCGACCGGTTGCACAGGCCAGTCGGTCAAAGCAGCGCCCATGACGAACAAAGGCGCGACCACAAGGATCGCGCCTTCACATGGATCAACATCAAACCAGCGGCCACACAGGCCGGATCAACTATTGCGGTGGCGGCCTGGTAGCCGCCAGCCATCATTTGCTGCTGACGTACTTCTCGCGGCGGATCTGCGGCATCGGCAGACCGGCTTCCTTCAGCGCTTCCACGCAGGTATCGACCATGTCCGGATTGCCGCACAGGTAGGCGATATCGCGGGTCGGGTCCGGCGCGATTTCGGCCAATTGCTGCTGCACATAGCCCTTGCGGACGTCGGCATGCGGGTTTTCCGGCAGTTCGCGCGACAGGCAGGGCAGGTAGCGGAAGCCCGGATTGGCGGCCGCAAACGCGTAGAAGTCGTCGCTGTAGAGCAGTTCTTCGGGGGTCCGCGCACCCTGCAGCAGCACCACTTCCACGCCACGCTCGAGCATCGCCGTGCGCAGCTGCGGCAACATCGAGCGGTACGGGGTGACGCCGGTGCCGGTGGCGATCAGCAGGTAGCGGCCATTGTGGTCACCCGGCTGCAGGCAGAAACGACCGAACGGGCCGCTGCCGCTGATGTGGTCGCCGGCCTTCAGGCCCTCGAACAGCGCGGTGGCAGCACCGCCGGGCACGAAGCTGACCGCGATATCCACCGCCTCGCCCGGGCCCATCGCGTGGTCATGGATGGTGGCCAAGGAGTAGCTGCGCTTGGTTGCGGTGCCGTCGGCGTAGTCGAAATGGACCTGAATGAACTGGCCGGGCAGGAAATCCAGCGGCTGGCCGTCGTCACGGACGAACTGGTAGTGACCGACGCTGGGGGCCAGCATGCGGCTGCCGACCAGCTTGAGGGGGAATTGGATTGGCACAGGAGGGGAACAGTGTGTAACCGGGTATGGACCACGGGGCCTTCTATAATAGCCGCCTGCACTTATCCGACGCCTGTACCCGGCGCGAAGGCCACAGATTGGACTCCCGTACCCCTCCCGGCGCAGCCGCCCTGCGCATCACCGACCTGCGCAAGACCTATGACAACGGCGTCCAGGCGCTGAAGGGCGTGTCGCTGGAAGTCGCCCCCGGCGACTTCTTCGCCCTGCTCGGCCCCAACGGCGCTGGCAAGTCGACCCTGATCGGCATCGTTTCTTCACTGGTGAACCTGAGCGAAGGCCAGGTGCAGGTGTTCGGCAGTGACCTGGTGGCCAACCGCAGCGCGACCATGCGCCTGATCGGGCTGGTGCCGCAGGAAATCAACTTCAACCTGTTCGAGAAGCCCTTCGACATCCTGGTCAACTACGCCGGCTTCTACGGGATCCCGCGTGCCGAGGCCGAGGCCCGCGCCGAGCAGGAGCTCAAGCGCGCGCATCTGTGGAACAAGGCGCAGATGATGAGCCGCACCCTGTCCGGGGGCATGAAGCGCCGGCTGATGATCGCCCGCGCGATGATGACCCAGCCGCGCCTGCTGATCCTCGACGAGCCCACCGCAGGCGTGGATATCGAGATCCGCCGCGACATGTGGAAGACGCTGCAGGAGATCAACGCCGCCGGCACCACCATCATCCTCACCACGCATTACCTGGAAGAGGCCGAGCAGCTGTGCCGCAACCTGGCCATCATCAACCACGGCCAGATCGTCGAGCAGGGCCCGATGCGCGGCCTGCTGGCCAAGCTCGATGTGGAAGGCTTCCTGTTCGACATCGACGGTGAGCTGCCTGCCCAGCTGCCGCAGATCGAAGGCGCCACCCTGGTCGCCACCGACGCGCATACGCTGGACCTGGACATGCCGCGTGCGATGGATTTGAACCGAGTCTTCGACGCCCTGAATGCCGCCGGCATCCGCGTGCGCTCGATGCGTACCAAGAGCAACCGCCTGGAGGAGCTGTTCGTGCGCCTCACCGGCAACCTGGAGAACACCGCAGCATGAGTACCCCCGTTCCCGTGACCGACAGCAGCCGCAACTGGGTGGCGCTGGGCACCATCGTTCGTCGCGAGGTCAACCGCATCCTGCGCATCTGGGGCCAGACCCTGGTGCCGCCGGCGATCACCATGACCCTGTACTTCCTGATCTTCGGCGGCCTGATCGGCTCCAAGATCGGGCAGATGGGCGGCTACAGCTACATGCAGTTCATCGTGCCGGGCCTGGTGATGATGAGCGTGATCCAGAACAGCTACGGCAACATCAGCTCCTCGTTCTTCGGCGCCAAGTTCGGCCGCCATGTCGAGGAACTGCTGGTCAGCCCGATGCCGAACTGGGTGATCCTGTGGGGCTATGTGGCCGGCGCCGTGTTGCGTGGCCTGATGGTTGGCGTGATCGTGCTGATCATCGCCATGTTCTTCACCCCCGTGCGCATCCCGCATCCGCTGGTGACGCTGACCACGGTGCTGCTGGGCGCGACCATCTTCTCGCTGGCCGGCTTCATCAATGCCGTCTATGCGAAGAAGTTCGATGACGTGGCGATCGTGCCGACCTTCATCCTGACCCCGCTGACCTACCTGGGCGGCGTGTTCTACTCGGTGACCTTGTTGCCGGGTTGGGCGCAGGCGATGACGCATGCCAATCCGATCTTCTACATGGTCAACGCGTTCCGTTACGGCCTGCTTGGCAGCAGCGACGTGCCGTTGTGGGTCTCCTATGCGTTGATGCTGGGCTTTGTTGCCGCGCTCACCGCATTGGCCCTGTGGCTGCTGCGCCGGGGCGTAGGCCTGCGTAGCTGAAAGAAGGCGCCGAAAGGCGCCTTTTTTTTGCTTTTGTAGGAGCGGCGTAAGCCGCGAAGCCGATAGATCAACAGCGCAAAGCACCCCTCCCCAACCCTCCCCTTGCCTGCGGCAAAGGGAGGGGGCAAAGCTTCGCGGCTCACGCCGCTCCCACAACATCCGCGGCAGCAACACCTATGATGTCTTCACTCCCCTTTGTCGATGGATATCCAAGCTGATGCGCATCCTGATTCTCGGTGCCGGTGGTACCGGTGGTTACTTTGGTGGTCGGCTGGCGCAGGCCGGCGTTGATGTCACCTTCCTGGTGCGCGCCAACCGCGCTGCGCAACTGGATCGCGATGGCCTGGTGATCCGCAGTCCGCTTGGTGACGCCGCATTCCCGGTCGCCCATGTCACTGCCGATGCCCTGCCGCAACTGGCCAGGGATCAGCCCTTCGACCTGGTCATCCTCAGCTGCAAGGCCTATGACCTGGACAGCTCGATCGAGGCCATCGCAGCTGCGGTTGGCGCCAACACCACCGTGTTGCCGATCCTCAACGGCCTGCGTCACTACGCTGCGCTGGATGCGCGCTTCGGCCGTGCAAACGTACTTGGCGGCCTGTGCTTCATCAGCGCAACCAAGGCCGAGGACGGCGCGGTGCTGCACCTGGACAAGCCAGCGAAGATCACCTTCGGCGAGCGCGATGGCGCAACCGACAGCGCACGCGTCGCTGCATTGGCCAAGGCCTGCGAACAGGCCGGCATCGACCATGTCGCCTCAGCCGATATCGCCCAGGAACAATGGATCAAGTACACCTTCCTGACCGCGCTGGCGGCCGGCACCTGCCTGATGCGCGCCGATGTCGGCAGCATCGTTGCCAGCGATCACGGCACCGCCTTCATGCAGGCCCTGTACGCCGAATGCCTGGCGGTCGCCGCGCAGGCCGGGCAGCCGATCCCCGCCAAGGCACAGGAAATCGCACTGGGCGCCATCACCAGACCCGGCTCGCCGATCAAGGCATCGATGCTGCGTGATCTGGAAGCCGGGCAGCGCGTGGAAGCCGCACACATCGTCGGCGACATGCTGGGCCGTGCACTTGCCGCCGGGCAATCAGCACCGCTGCTGCAGGCAGCCTACTGCCACCTGCAGGCCTACGAGGCGCAGCGCGCCGCTTGAGGTTTCAGCCTAAAGCCTGCCGTCTGCCCGGCGGCAGGCGGAAGAAGGCACGGGTCGCGGCGGTAGCGTTGGCAGCGGTGACCGCCACATCTTCGCCACGATCGCGTGCCAGTTCCTCGACGATATGCGACAGGAACGCCGGCTCGTTGCGGCGGTCCTTGGGCAGCGGCCGCATCGTGCGCGGCAGCAGGTACGGCGCATCGGTCTCGATCATCAATCGCTCGGCCGGGATGTGCTTGACCAGCTCACGCAGGTGCGCGCCACGGCGCTCATCGCACAGCCAACCCGTGATGCCGATATACCAATCACGGTCCAGGTAATCGAACAGTTCGCGGCGCTCGGCGGTGAAACAATGCACCACCGCCGGGCCGAGCTTGCCGTCGAAGTTCTTCATCATCGCGATGAAGTCATCGTGCGCATCGCGCTGGTGCAGGAACAAGGGCTTGCCGTTCTCGCTGGCGATCTGCAGCTGCCGCTCGAAGGCCTTGCGCTGGGACGGCCGCGGCGAGAAATCGCGGTTGAAATCCAGGCCACACTCACCCACTGCCACCACCTCCGGATGCGTGTGCAACGCACGCATTTCCGCATCGCATTCGTCGGTGTACTCGCTGGCGTGGTGCGGATGCACGCCAGCCGTGGCGTAGAGGAAACCGGGGTGTCGTTGCGCCAGCGCCAAGGCCATCGGCGAGTGCTCGCGGCTGGCACCGGTGATCACCATCTGCACCACGCCGGCCGCGCGCGCGCGCTCCAGCACCGCGTCGATGTCGCGATCAAAGGATTCGTGGGTGAGGTTGGCGCCGATGTCGATCAGTTGCATTGAGCTGGGTGTGGTGAGGCGGAAAGGTGAATTGTAGAGGTTTGCCCGCGGGCGAGCCCTGTACAGCATGAACGGAACCCCGTAGCCCGCGTAAGCGCAGCGCACCCGGGGGCGTTTCGCGGATTCGTCGGATGCCATGCGCAGAGCCCCGGGTGCGCTGCGCTTACCCGGGCTACGGTTGCCAGCGACGCATCTGGCGCGCGGCTTCTACAATGCTGCAATGGCAATAGCATTCCCCATCACTCCGCTGCTCCCCGACATCCTCCAGCAGCTGGCCGCGCACACGCGACTGGTGCTGGAAGCACCGCCCGGCGCCGGCAAGACCACCCAGGTGCCGTTGGCGCTGCTGGAAGCGCCGTGGCTGCAGGACGGCAAGATCATCATGCTGGAACCGCGCCGGGTCGCCGCGCGCAGTGCCGCCACCTTCATGGCCAAGCAGCTGGGCGAGCCGGTCGGCGAGACCGTCGGTTACCGCATCCGCTTCGAGAACAAGGTTTCGGCGCGTACCCGCATCGAGGTGGTCACCGAAGGCATCCTGACCCGCATGCTGCAGGACGACCCGCTGCTGGAAGGCGTGGGCGCACTGCTGTTCGACGAATTCCACGAGCGCCATCTGTCCGCCGATCTTGGCCTGGCCTTGGCGCTGGACGTGCAATCGCAACTGCGCGACGACCTGCGCATCGTGGTGATGTCGGCGACGCTGGATGGTGAACGGCTGGCGCAGTTCCTGGATGCGCCGCGGCTGTCCAGCGAAGGCCGCAGCTATCCGGTGGAGATAAGTCATTTCCCGGCACGGCGCGACGAGACGTTGGAAGCCCAGGCCCGGCGCGCGGTGGAACAGGCGCTGGCCGAGCATCCTGGCGACGTGCTGGTGTTCCTGCCGGGGCAGCGGGAGATAACCAGGGTGCAGGCTGCTTTGAGCCCCTCCCCCTCCGGGGGAGGGGTTGGGGAGAGGGTAAGTGGCGCAGCCACCCGCACTGCCCAATTGCATGAGGCTTCACCCGCACCCTCATCCGACGCTCGGCCATCCCCGCCTTCGCGGGGACAGGCTCTTCTCCCGGCGGGAGAAGGCTATGACGTCCTCCCCCTCCACGGCGAACTGCCAATCGAACAACAAACCCGCGTGCTGCAGCCCGATCCCGACGGCCGCCGCCGGGTGGTGCTGGCCACCAATGTCGCAGAATCCTCGGTCACCCTGCCCGGCGTACGCGTGGTGATCGATGCCGGCTTGGCACGCGAGCCGCGCTACGACCCCAATAGTGGCTTCTCGCGACTGGATGCGGTGGCCATCTCGCAGGCTTCGGCCGACCAGCGCGCCGGTCGTGCCGGCCGCGTTGCTTCCGGTTGGGCGTGGCGGCTGTGGCCGCAATCACAGCGGCTGGAGCCACAGCGACGTCCGGAGATGGCCCAGGTGGAGCTGGCCGGTCTGGCGCTGGAACTGGCGGCCTGGGGCAGTGACGCGCTGCGCTTCGTCGATCCACCTCCGAGCGGCGCCTTGTCGGCCGCGCGCGAACTACTGCAGCGGCTGGGCGCCTTGAGCGCCGATAACACCATCACCGCGCTGGGCAAGCGCATGCTGGCGATGGGCACGCATCCGCGCATGGCGGCGATGCTGCTGTCTGCAGGCAATCCGCGCGAGCAGGCGTTGGCCGCCGACGTTGCCGCACTACTGGAAGCACGCGATCCACTGCGCCAAGGCGGTGACGCACTGGCCGCGCGTTGGCGCGCCCTTGCCGCCTTCCGCAATGGCCGCGCGCCTTACGATGCCAACCGCGGTGGCTTGGCCGCCATCGATGCGGCGGCCAAGCAATGGCGCCGCCGCCTGCGCTGTGATGCGACGCCGCCAGCCGATATCGAAGCGCATGAACTCGGCGACCTTCTCGCCCACGCCTTCCCCGACCGCATCGCCACCCAGCACCCGAACGACCCGCAGCGCTACCAGCTGGCCAATGGCCGCAGCGCACGCCAGTTCGACAACAGCGACCTGCGTGGCGAGCCCTGGCTGGTGATCAGCGAACTGCGCCACGACCCGCGCGATGCGCTGATCCTGCGTGCGGCACCGGTGGACGAACAGCGGCTGCGCCGTGACTTTCCTGATCGTTTCAAGACGCAGGACGTGGTGCGCTGGAACAGCGCCAAGCGCGCACTGGAAGCGCGTCGTGAAAGCAGCTTCGAGCGCATCGTGCTGGACAGCCGCCCGGCAGGACAGGTGGACCCGCAACGCGCTGCACGCGCACTGACAGATGCGGTCCGCGAACTGGGCCTGGATGCCTTGCCATGGACCGAGAACCTGCAGCAACTGCGCTGGCGGGTGATGGGCCTGCGGCACTGGATGCCGGAGCTCGAACTGCCCGACTTATCCGATGCGGCGCTGTTGGAGACGTTGGACGATTGGCTGTTGCCAGCCTTCAACGGCAAGACACGCCTGGAAGCCCTGTCCGAGGAAGAGCTCGGCGAAGCGCTGAAGTCCGGCATCGACTGGAGCAAGCGGCAGCTGGTGGATCGTCATGCGCCGACGCGTATCAGCGTGCCTTCGGGGATGGAGCGACGCATCGAGTACGCGCTGGATGACGACGGCGTCAGCCCGCGCCCGCCGGTGCTGGCGGTGAAGTTGCAGGAGCTGTTTGGCCTGGCCGATACGCCGCGTATTGCCGATGGGCGCGTGCCCTTGCTGTTGCACCTGCTGTCGCCGGGTGGAAAGCCATTGCAGGTGACTGGTGACCTGCGCAATTTCTGGCAGAACACTTATGCCGAAGTTAAGAAAGAAATGAAGGGGCGCTATCCACGGCATCCGTGGCCGGATGATCCCTGGAGTGCTACGGCGACGCATAGGGCGAAGCCTCGGGGGACTTGATTGGGGGTTGCTTGGGTTTTGGGGCAAAGGCGGAAGCGAGAGCAAAAGCAACAGCAACAGCACCCCTCCCCAACCCTCCCCTTGCCTACGGCAAAGGGAGGGGGCGGCTCCTGGCAATCTGTCAGAGCAGCGCAGCCGCTCTGCCCCCTCCCTTGTGCGAAGCACAGGGGAGGGTTGGGGAGGGGTAGCTTTTGACGCTCGCCGCCACCGTTACTCCCGCTTCAGCCTTCCACAACAACGCCCAACCCTTCCCGGCTAACATCCCGTACACGGCCCTCTGGTAAGAATGGGGGTCTGGCCCTCATCTACATGGAGTCCCCACATGAGCAAGTTCAGCGATATCACCGGCCCGGCACTGGAGCGTGCACTGGAACTGGTCAACAGCGCCGGTGGCAACATCAAGCACGGTGGTTCCAGCGCAGCCGAATGGCTCAAGACCGGCGCCGCCATTGGTGCGATGAAGACCGGCGGCCGTGCCGTCACCCGCGTCGCCAAGCGCAATCCCACCGCTACTGTCGCCGTTGCGGCGGTTGGCCTGGGCCTGATTGGCTATGCGCTGTACCGCAAGAACAAGCGCGACAACGAGGCCATCGAGGCCAAGTCGCGGCAGATCGCGCAGCGTCGCCGTCATGCAGCCAGCGTGACTGATGAGACCAGCGATATCGGTAGCGACGCCTGAGTTTTTTGGGTGGTGCTTGAGGCAAGAGCTACCCCTCCCCGACCCTCCCCTGCGCTTCGCGCAAGGGAGGGAGCAAAGCTCGCAGCTTGCTAGAGACCTAGTTCTGCCAGTACGGCTGCAGTGGATTGACCGACTTCGTCCAGCTGCGGATTGATACGCCCCGGTTCGTTGGCGAACTTGATCGGTATGCCCAGGTGGGTTCCGCCCTGTGCATCGGTCCAGACCATTTCGCGCGCACGCGTGTGCGGATCATTGAAAGCTTCGGTCAGCGTCTTGACCGGTGCCCAGCACACGTCGATGTCGTGCAGGAACAGCGTCCACTCCACCAAGGTGCGGCGGGCAAAGGTTTCGGCCAGGAAAGCCTTGACCGGGTCCTGACCGCTGCCCGGTGGCAGATGGCAGAGATGAATCAGATCGGCGCGGCCTAGCGCGTTCAACAGGTTCTCGGCGAACTTGTGCTCGGCACCGCCGAGTGCGATCCAGCGGTCGTCGGCGCAACGGTACAGCTTGTACAGCGCATTGCCGCCCCAGCTGCGTTCTTCCTTGACCACCGGGTCGCGGCCAAGTGCAAACGGCGGGCCCAGCACGTTCGGCAACCACGCCATCAAGGCGTCCTGCATCGACAGATCAATGTAGTCGCCCTCACCCATGCGTTCGCGGCGGAACAAGGCCATCAGGATGCCGTTGAGCGCCATCAGCGAGCCTGCCATGTCGGCCACCGGCATATGCGGCATCGCCGGCGTGCCATCCGGCGCACGGTTCAGGCTGACCACCCCGGTATCGGCCTGCATGGCGAGATCATGTGCGGGCCGGTTGACCTTGGGCCCGGTCTGGCCAAAGGCGCTGATCGAGCAGTAGACCAGCTTCGGGTTGATCGCCTTGCAGCTGGCGTAGTCGATGCCAAGCCGCTGGGCCACACCGGGCCGGAACGCTTCCACCACTACATCGGCCCACTCGACCAACCTGGTGAATGCGGCCTTGCCATCCGCGCTTTTCAGATCCAGCACGATGCAGCGCTTGCCGCGATGGGTATTGCGGAACCAGGTGGAAACACCGGCCTGCTTCAAGCCGATCTCGCGTACCGGCTCACCACTGGGCGGCTCGATCTTGATCACGTCGGCACCGTGATCGGCCATCACCATGGTCAGGTGCGGCCCAGGCAGGAACAGCGACAGATCGAGTACGCGTACACCTTCGAGTTTCATTTTCGACTCCGTTGCCTCATGCCCCGAGCAGGCGTGCGCGGTCTGTATCGTTGTAGCCCAGCTCGCGCAGCAATGCATCGGCATCGGCGTTGAGCGGCGGGCAGGCATTGCCACTCAGGCGCTGGCCATCGAGCTTGATCGGGTTGCGCAGCAGACGCTGCGTGCCCTGTGCATGCTCGACGTCCTGCAGCATGTCGACATCGCGCACATAGGGATTGTCCAGCGCCTGGGCGATATCCAGCACCGGCGCGATCGGAATACGGCCGGCGAACTTCTGCGTCCAGTAAGCGGTGGGCTGAGTGGTGAGAATTGCGTCGACCAGCACGGTCAGCTCGTCACGCACCTTGCGCCGCTCGCCGAAATTGGCGAAGCGCGGCTCGGCGGCCCAGGCCGGATTGCCGATGCCTTCGACAAAGGTCTGCCAGAACTTCTCCAGCATGCACATCACCATCACCCAGCCGTCGGCGGTGCGATAGACCTGGCAGGGTACGGTGGACGGGTGTGCGCTGCGCGACAGGCGCTCGGTGCGGTGACCTTCGTTGAGGTACCAGGTGGCCGGGTAGCTGAGCTGGTGCAGGGCCACATCGAACAGGCTGACATCCACATCGCGACCAAGGCCGGTGCGCATCGCACCGATGATGGCGGCGAGCAGGCCCATCGACATCGTGGTGCCGGTCATGAAGTCGACCATGGACAGGCCGAAGCGTGCCGGCGGCGCGTCCGGCTCGCCGGTCAAGGCCATGAAGCCGGCTTCGGCCTGCATCAGGTAGTCGTAGCCCGGCCATGCGGCGCGCTCATTGTCGCGCCCATAGGCGGACAGGTGGGCGCAGACGATCTTCGGGTTGAGCTGGCTGAGCGTGGCGTAGTCCAGGCCGAGCTTGCCGGGTTGGTCACCACGCAGGTTGTTGAGCACTGCGTCGGCGCTGGCGACCAGCTTCTCGAATACCTCGCGGCCCTCGGCGGCCTTCAGGTCCAGTCGCAGCGAGCGCTTGTTGAGATTGAAGGTCTGGAAGAACAGGCTGTCGCCCTCGCCCAGGAAGTACGGGCCGGTGGCCCGCGACACGTCGCCGCCCGGAGGGGATTCGATCTTGATGACCTCCGCGCCGAGGTCGGCCAGATGCATCGAGCCATAGGGGCCAGCACCGTACTGTTCGACGGCAAGGATGCGCAGTCCCTGCAGGGGAAGGTCTTTCATGTGTGGCCTCTGGTTTGTAAAAAGCACCGCGGCGGTTGAGGACCGCGGTGAAGGGATGCCTTCTCCCTTCTCCCTTCGGGAGAAGGTGCCCCGAAGGGGCGGATGAGGGTTGGCGCCACCAGTACCAGCAGGCTTCGCCCTTACCCTTACCCTCACCCCTCTCCCGGTGGGAGAGGGGCTTTGAGCGTCAGATCTTGTTTCTTGCCACCAGCTGCTTGGCGATGATGATGCGCTGCATTTCGTTGGTGCCTTCACCAATGCACATCAGCATCGCGTCGCGGTGGAAGCGCTCGATGTCGTATTCCACCGAGTAGCTGTAGCCACCAAAAATCCGCATTCCTTCCTGCGCGCAGTACGCGCCCGTCTCGGTGGCAAAGTACTTGGCCATGCCCGCTTCCATATCGCAGCGCTCGCCCTTGTCATAAGCGTTGGCCGCACTCTCGATCAGCAGCTTGGAGGCTTCAACCTTGGCGGCCATCTCGCCCAGCTTGAGCTGGATGGCCTGGTGCTCGGCGATCGGCTTGCCGAAGGTCATGCGCTCCTGCGCGTAACGTACCGACAGGCGCAGTGCGCCCTCGGCAATGCCGCAACCGCGCGCCGCCACATTGATGCGACCCAACTCCAGGCCACCCACCGCATGCTGGAAGCCCTGGCCTTCAACGCCGCCGAGCATGCAGTCAGCCGACACCTTGTAGTCCTGGAACACCAGCTCGCAAGTATCGATGGCGCGGTAACCCGACTTCTTCAGTTTCTTGGCGACAATGAAGCCCTCGCCCTTCTCGGCGATGAACATGGTCATGCCCTTGTGGCGCGGCTGCGCCTCCGGGTCGGTCTTGACCAGCAGCAGCACCATGTCGCCATACATGGAATTGGTGATCCAGGTCTTGGCGCCGTTGATGACGTAATGATCGCCCTCGCGCTTGGCGACCGTGCGGATTGCCTGCAGATCGGTGCCGGCATTCGGCTCGGTCAAGCCCAATGCACCCCGCAGCTCGCCGGTGGCCATGCGCGGCAGGTACGTGCGCTTCTGCGCCTCGGTGCCACAACGCTCGATGGCTGCGGCCATGATCAGGTGCGAGTTGAAGATGCCGGTCGGCGCCATCCATACCGAGGACACCTTGATCACGATCTTGGCGTAGATGCGCGCCGGCAAACCCAGGCCGCCATATTCGGGCGAGATGGTGGCACCGAACAGGCCGAGGTCCTTCATCTCCTCGACCAGGTGATGCGGGTACTTGTCTTCCTGATCGTATTCCTGGGCGATTGGCGCAACGGATTTCTCGACCCAGTGGTCGATCGAATCCAGCAACGCCTGTTCTTCCTCAGGGCCCCACAGCTGTTCCGGTTCGGTGCTCATCATTGCGCCTCAGTAGTTGACCTTGTCTTCCACCGAATGGCCGCGCTTTGCGATCAGCATGGTGCGGTTGAAGGTGCAGACAAGCTTGCCGTCCTGGTTGAAACCATCGGTACGGCAGGTGACGATGCCAGCGCCCGGACGCGACTTGGATTCGCGCTTTTCCAGCACTTCCGATTCGGCCACCAGGGTGTCACCGACGAACAGCGGATGGGTCATCTTGATTTCGCTCCAGCCCAGGTTGGCCACGGCCTTCTGGCTGACGTCGGTAACGCTCATGCCGACCATCAGCGCCACGGTGAATGGCGAGCAGACGATGACCTTGCCGAACTCCGACGCCTTGGCGTATTCCTTGTCGAAGTGCATCGGATGGGTGTTCATCGTCAGCAGGGTGAACCAGGTGTTGTCGGTCTCTGTGATCGAGCGACCCGGGCGGTGCTCGTAGATGTCGCCGACATTGAACTCTTCGTAGTAGCGGCCGAAGGTTTCGCGGAAGCGGTTTTCGGAGATCTGCTTGACGTTCTGAACCATGACGATGTCCTTTTGGTGCGGGTTGGGCTGGCGCTGGGCGCAGCTTGGTCAAAGAGGGGGCGATCAGGCGTTCAATGGAGCGTTGTGGTCAGCCGGCGCGTACGCCAAGTGCACCGAGTGCGATTGCGCGTTCGGCGGCAATTTCGATGGGACGATCCACCAGCTTGCCGTCGAGCTGGATGGCTTCGCCGCCGCTTGCGGCCAGGGCGGCGATCACGCGCTGGGCGCGGTCATATTCGGCGGCGGTTGGCAGGAAGCGGCTTTGGATGGGATCGACCTGGGCAGGATGGATCGCTGCCTTGGCGGTAAAGCCAAGGTCGATCACGTGGTCGGTTTCATTGACCAGGCCGGCTTCGTCCTTGATGTCGAGGAATGGCACGTCGAGACAGCCGACGCCGGCTTCGGCGGCGATCGTCGCCAACTGTACGCGCGGGTGGAAGAAGCTGTCCCAGCCAGCACGACCACGCAGCGCGACGATGTAGTCGAAACCACCGAACATCAGCGCCTGCAGACGCGGAATGGCGTTGACCAGCGCGCGCGCATCCAGCAAACCCTTCGGCGTTTCGATCTGTGCGATGAACACGGTGTCGATGCCGGCGAGTGCAGCATCGGCCTGCTGCAGTTCGGCCACGGTTTCGACTTTTGGCAGCATCACGAAAGCGGGATTCAAGCCTGACGCCGCCAATGCCTTCAGATCCGCTTGCCCCAGTTCGGTAGACAGGGGATTGATGCGCAGGCCGGTTTCGCTACGGCTAGCCTGCGCCTCCGCGAGAAACGCGAACAGCGAAGCCCGCGCGCTTTCCTTGTCCGCCGGAGCAACCGCGTCTTCCAGATCGATGCAGACCTGGTCGGCACCGGTGGCCACCGCCTTGGCGTAGCGCTCCGGGCGCGAGCCCGGCACGAACAGCAGGCAGCGGCGCGGGTTGTTCAGTGCGGCGCTCATGGTGCAGCCACCTGTGAAGCAAAGTGTTCGGCGATCTGACGACGCGTTGCGTACCAGGTGCCTGGCTTCTGCGCGACGTATTGCAGGAACTTCTCGAATGCACCAATGCGACCCGGGCGGCCGATGATGCGCAGGTGCAGGCCCAACGACATCACCTTTGGACTGTGCTCGCCTTCGGTGTACAGCGTGTCGAAGCTGTCGATGGCGTAGTCCAGCCAGTCCTTGGGCAGGTAGGACGGCGCCACCCACATCTTCATGTCATTGGTGTCGAGCTGGTACGGCACCACGATCATCGGCTTGTCACTGCCGTCGACATCGCCCCAGAACGGCGCGTCGGCCGAGTAATCGTCCATGTGGTAGAGGAAGCCTTCTTCCTGCAACAGCCGGCGGGTGGAAGCGGTATGCAGGTAACGCGACAGCCAACCTACCGGGCGTGCGCCCGTTGTCTTCTCGATGCTGTCGGCAGCGTCGCGGATGAACTGGCGCTCCTGTTCCTCGTTGAAGCGGAACTGGTGGACCCAGCGGTGACCGTGCGAACACACTTCGTGGCGGCTGCCACGCAGGTAGTCGGCGATTTCCGGTGCGCGCTCCAGCGACACTGCAGCAGCGGTATAGGTGCTGGTGACGTTGTACCTGTCCAGCAGCGCGGATACGCGCGCATGGCCTTCGTTGACGCCGTAGCGGTAGTTGGATTCGTTGCCATAGTTGCGCACCGGCTTGGACAGGGTGACGTGCAGCTCGTCCACCGGCTCGGTGATCTTGTCACCCTGGCCCACGTTGTACTCGGACAGCTCTTCAACATTGACGACCACGGACAAGGCCAGGCGTGCATTGTTGGGCCACTGGTAGGCGGGTTTGGACATGGTGGTCTCGGTGCGGTTGTTGAGGTGCGTGGTGGGGTTGCTGCTTTGCTTTGCTGCTTTGCTTTGCTGCTTTGCTTTGCTGCTTTGCTGCTTGTGCTTTTCTGCTTTTGCTTTGCTGCTTCTGCCTTATGCCGTCATTCCCGCGAAGGCGGGAATCGCTCTTCGCTCTTCGCTCTTCGTTCTTCGCCTTTGCCCTTTCGCCTTTGACG
>NZ_JBRREC010000094.1:0-19251 GCF_056760015.1 Stenotrophomonas sp. STEN029
TTTGTAGTGCCGCGCCAGGCGCGGAAATGGCATTACCGAAACGGCCCCTGCCTAGCATGGCGCGGCGCTACATCCGGATTTGATCCTGGGAAGGCCCCTGCCGAGCATGGCTCGGCGCTACATCCGGATTTGATCCTGGGAAGGCCCCTGCCGAGCATGGCTCGGCACTACATCAACAAAAACGGAGCGCTTTCGCGCTCCGTTTTTCGTACCAGCAACTACCGCAGCTGCAATCAGAGGCGGCTGGCGATGGCCTGGGCGAAGCCCATGGTGGAGCCGTTGCCGCCCAGGTCGCCGGTCAGCGAATCCTTGGCTTCCATCGTGGCAACGATGGCCTTGCGCAGGCGCTCGGCGTTTTCCGGCTGGCCGACATGGTCCAGCATCTGTGCAGCGCCCAGCAGCAGCGCGACCGGGTTGGCCTTGCCCTGACCGGCGATGTCCGGTGCGGTGCCGTGCACGGCTTCGAAGATGGCCGCATCAACACCGATGTTGGCACCCGGAGCCAGGCCCAGGCCGCCGACCAGACCAGCACACAGGTCGGAGATGATGTCGCCGAACAGGTTGGTGGTGACGATGATGTCGAACTGCTCCGGACGCATCACCAGCTGCATGCAGGCGTTGTCGACGATCATTTCCTGGAACTCGATCTCCGGGTACTTGGCGGCGACTTCGCGCGCCACGTCCAGGAACAGGCCCGAGGTCGACTTGATGATATTGGCCTTGTGCACGGCGGTGACCTTCTTGCGGCCGGTGCTCTTGGCCAGCTCGAAGGCGTAGCGCACGATGCGCTCGGAGCCCTTGCGGGTGATGCGGGTGCCGGAGAACGCGGTCTCGCCGTCGGCCGACACTTCCTGGCCTTCAGCCAGGTAGGCGCCTTCGGTGTTCTCACGCACCGTGATCATGTTGATGTTCTCGTAGCGCGACTTGGTGTTCGGGAACGAGATGGCCGGGCGCACGTTGGCGTACAGGTCGAACTGGCGACGCAGGGCAACGTTGATCGAGCTGAAACCGCCACCGACCGGCGTGGTCAGCGGGCTCTTCAGGGCGACCTTGTTCTTCTTGATCGACTCCAGGGTGGAAGCCGGGATCAGCTCACCATGCTTTTCCAGCGCGGCCAGGCCGGCGTCGGCGAACTCATAGCTCAGGCCAGCGCCCAGCTTGTCCAGCACGAACAGGGTGGCGTCCATGATTTCCGGGCCGATGCCATCGCCGCGGATGACGGTGATTGTCTGCGTCATTTCTAGGTATTCCGAACAGGGAGGAGGAATGCGCCATCCGGCTGCCCGGAACCCGGCGCGATTGAAAAGGTTTCAACTGTCAATTATGCCTGATCAGCCGCGCCAGCCCCAACTGGACGAAGGTCTGGGGTTCAGCTGTGCTCGTGCCCGGCCGGGGCCGCGGCCTCCCCGTTCTCCAGCTGGTCGAGGAAATCCACCGCCCGCCGCAGGTGCGGGATGACGATGGAGCCACCCACCACCAGGCCGACCGAGAAGGTCTCGAAGAACTCCTCGCGGCTGACCCCGACCTCCTTGCACTGGGCCACGTGGTAGCTGATGCAGTCATCGCAGCGCAGTACCATCGAGGCGACCAGGCCCAGCAGCTCCTTCGTCTTCACATCCAGCGCGCCGGCCTGGTAGGTCTGGGTATCGAGCGCGAAGAAGCGCCGCACCACCTGGTTGGGCTCGGCCAGGATGCGCTGGTTCATGCGCTGGCGGAATTCGGTGAATTCGGCCAGGCGGTCCTTTTCGTTGTCCGCGCTCATGCGCCCTGCCCGGCCAGCAACGGCTCCAGATTGCCTTCGCGGTGCAGCGCGATCATGTCGTCGTAGCCGCCCACATGAACGTCGCCGACGAAGATCTGCGGCACGCTGGTGCGCTTGGTCAGCGTCATCATCTTCTCGCGCGCGGCCGGGTCAAGATCAATCCGGACCTCGGTCCAGGACTGGTTCTTGCTCTTCAGGAAATTCTTGGCCGCTACGCAATACGGGCAGACGGCGGTGGAGTAGATGGTGATCTCCGGTGCACCGGTGCTGGATGAGGTTGTCACAACGAAACTCCTGGGTGGAAACATTGTCTATATATGGTACCGGTCGCGCGGATTAACGATGCCACCGACAGAACACAGCGGGTTAACCTGTGCTTCACACCCGCACCCCGCTTCCCCGTCATCCTCCGCCTTGCCACTACCCGGAGTCACCGCTTGCGCAACCTGCTGCTTGCCACCGCCATAACGCTGGCCCTGGCCACCCCGCTGTCCCGTGCCGATGAAAGCAAACTGCCCGATATCGGTTCGTCGGCGGGCGAGCTGCTGACCCCGGCACGGCAGGCGGAGTACGGCGGCATGATGCTGCGCGAACTGCGCAACTACGGCTACCTGCTGGACGACCCGCTGGTGGCCGACTGGCTCACGACCATGGGCACCCGGCTTGGCTCCAACAGTGCCCAGCCGCAGCAGAAGTACACGTTCTTCATGATGAAGGACCGGCAGATCAATGCGTTTGCCACATTGGGCGGCTACATCGGCATGAACGCCGGCCTGGTCCTGACCGCCGAGCGCGAGGACGAGGTGGCCGCGGTGCTGTCGCACGAAATCGCCCACGTCACCCAGCAGCATGTGCTGCGCGGGGTGGAACGTGCCCAGCGCGACCAGATCCCGATCCTGCTCGGCATGCTGGCGGCGGTGGTCGCCGCGCAGCAGGCCGGCGGCAACTCCTCCGGCGACGCCACCATGGCCGCGATCACCTCCGGCATGGGGCTGATGCAGCAGCGCCAGATCAACTTCACCCGCTCCAACGAGTCGGAGGCCGACCGCCTCGGCATCCGCACCCTGGCCCGCAGCGGCTATGACGTGGACGCCATGGCCGGCTTCTTCGAGCGCATGTCGGCAGCGATGCGCGGCAACGAAGGCGGCTATTCCACGCCGGATTTCCTGCGTACCCACCCGGTCAACATCACCCGCATCAGCGAAGCCAAGGCGCGCGCCGAGCAGATGAAGAAGGACACTGTCCTATTGACCACCCAGACCCCGACCGGGGTCCTGCAGGAGCGGGTCAATCCGTCAGTGCCCGATACCAGCAGCCCGCTGGGTGGCGGCAATCCGCTGCTGCCAGCCGGCCTGCAGCTGTCCCTGCCCGACAACAGCCTGCCACGTGGCGCCACCGGCCAGTTCGACTGGGCCCGCGAACGCCTGCGCGTGCTCAGTGCGCCAACCCCGTCGGAACTGGTGCGCGAATACGAAGGCCTCAAACGCAGCCAGAAGAATGGCCTCACCGACGCGCAACGCTATGGCGTGGCCATCGCCAGGCTGCGTGACGGCGGCGCCGGCGGCGTTGCCCAGGCCCTGCCGGAGCTGCTGCAGCTGCTGCAGGAATACCCGGGCAACCTGTGGATCAACCTGGCCGTGGGCGAGGCCGAATCACGCAGCGGTCGCCATGAAGACGCCAACCAGCGCTTCGATGCCCTGCTCAAGCGCCTGCCACAGAGCCGCCCGGTGGCCCTGACCTATGCGCAGGTGCTCAATGAGCAGGGTGGCGTCGCCGCCGGCCAGCGCGCGCAGGCCATGCTGCGGCCACTGCTGGCCCGTTCCAGCGACGACCCGGTGTTCCAGGCCACCTTCGCCCGCGCCAGCGAACTGGCCGGCGACAGCACCCGCGCCAGCGAGGGGTATGCCGAGGCTGCGTACCTGAATGGACGGCCGGAACAGGCGTTGATCCAATTCCAGGCCCTGCTCAAACAACCCGGGCTGGACTACGTGAGCCGCGCACGGGTGGATGCCCGCATCGAGTCGATCATGCCGACTGTGCTGGAAATGCGCCGGCTCGGCGTGCAGGACCCGGAAATGTCACGAAAGTGAACCTGCCAGCGACATTTCCGGGGTTTAGCCTCCACCAATGTCACAAACCCGTCATCAAACCGTAGTCTACTGAGCACATCCCTTATTGATGGGCATTCCGGTAGGCGCCACGTGCAGAAACGTATCCTGATTGTCGATGACGAACCCGCGATCCGTGACATGGTCGCCTTCGCCCTGCGCAAGGGTGAGTACGACCCGGTCCATGCCGGCGACGCCCTCGAAGCGCAGACCGCCATTGCCGACCGGGTACCGGACATGATCCTGCTGGACTGGATGCTGCCCGGCACCAGCGGCCTCGAACTGGCCCGCCGCTGGCGCAAGGAAGTCCTCACCCGCGATGTGCCGATCATCATGCTCACCGCACGCGGTGAAGAAAATGATCGCGTCGGCGGCCTGGAAGCTGGCGTCGACGACTATGTGGTCAAGCCGTTCTCGGCGCGCGAACTGCTGGCCCGCATCCGTGCGGTGATGCGTCGCACCCGCGACGATGACGAAGACGGCAGCGTCGGCGTTGGCAACATCCGCATCGACGGCGCAGCCCACCGCGTCTTCGCCGGCGATGTACCGGTGCCGATCGGCCCCACCGAGTATCGCCTGCTGCATTTCTTCATGACCCACCCGGAGCGCGTCTACACCCGCTCGCAGCTGCTCGACCATGTCTGGGGCGGCAGCGTGTATGTGGAAGAGCGCACCATCGACGTGCATATCCGCCGCCTGCGCAAGACGCTGGAACCCTTTGGTGCCGAGAACATGGTGCAGACCGTGCGCGGTGCCGGCTATCGCTTCTCCGCCGCCACCTGAACCGTGGCGGCCACGCGGTCGCAGGCGATGCTATAACCCGGGACACCCCCGACGGATCCACCCAGTACCACCGAGAGCGCAATGCCCCGCCAATTCCGATCTGCCTGGTTGAAGACGCTGGCCACCGTGGCCGCGTTGTTGTTGCTGGCATGGGGGCTGGGGGCGTTGCTGGGCCATCCCGCCCTGAGCGTGGCGATCACCGCCATGGCGATCCTGACCTGGCATTACTGGCGCCTGCGCCAGCTGCTGTTGCGGCTGACCGCCCGCCAGCGCTGGGACACGCCGCAAGGCGTGGGCGTCTGGAACGAGCTGGACCGCCTGCTGTCACGCAACCAGCAGGAAATGCGCGCGCGCAAGCGCCGTCTGGTCGAAATGCTGCGCAGCTACCGCGCCGCCGCCGCCGCGCTGCCCGATGCGGTGGTGGTGGTCGATCGCAACACCCAGCGCGTGCAATGGTTCAACGAAGCCGCGACCGCCCTGCTCGGCCTGCAGCATCCGGCCGACATGGAGGCTGCGCTGGTGCCCCGCCTGCAGCCGCTGCCGTTGGCCCATTGGCTGGCCGGTGGCCGCAATGCCGAACCCATCCTGGATGCGAATTCGCCGGTCGATCCGGCCATCCGCTTGCATATGCGCCTGATCCCCTACTCGGATCACCATTGGCTGCTGGTCGCGCGTGACGTGACCAAGCTGCTGCACCTGGAACAGGTGCGCCGCGACTTCGTCGCCAATGTCTCTCACGAGCTGCGCACGCCGCTGACCGTGGTGCACGGCTACCTGGACATGATGGACCCGGAGGATTTCCCCGATACCGGGCCGATGCTGTCGGAGATGCGCAAGCAATCGCAGCGCATGGCGCAACTGGTCGAAGACCTGTTGACCCTGTCACGGCTGGAATCCCAGCAACATACCGAGCTGGAAACGGTGGGCATGACCTCGATGCTGGCATCGCTGCGGCGCGAAGCCGAAGCACACAGCCAGGGCCGCCACACCATTGTCGTCGAGGACCTGGCCGGGGTGGATCTGGCAGGCTCGAACAAGGAACTGCACAGCGCCTTCTCCAACCTGCTGACCAATGCCGTGCGCTACACCCCGGCCGGTGGCCGCATCACCTTGACCTTCAGCCGCGAGGGCAATGGCGCGGTACTGGCGGTCACCGACACCGGTTATGGCATCCCGGCCAATCACCTGCCGCGCCTGACCGAGCGCTTCTACCGTGTTTCCAGCAGCCGTTCGCGCGAAAGCGGCGGCACCGGGCTGGGCCTGTCCATCGTCAAACACATTCTTGGCCTGCACCAGGCACGCCTGGAAATCCGCAGCGAAGTCGGCCAGGGCAGCACCTTTGCCTGCCACTTCGACGCCGAGCATGTACGCCCGCGCAATGCATCCCCCTCGCCCTTGTCCATGGAAGACTTTCCGGCATGACTCCTCCTCCGCCCCCCGCCACGCCCGCTGTCGGCACCGATCCCCTGCGTGATCCGTCGCTGTACATCAACCGGGAACTGTCACAGCTGGATTTCAACTTCCGCGTGCTGGCCCAGGCGATGGATGAGCAGGTGCCATTGCTGGAGCGGCTGCGCTTCCTGTGCATCTCCTGCACCAACCTGGACGAGTTCTTCGAAATCCGCGCGGCGGCGGTACGCCATGCGCAGGAATTCGGCCTGCCACCGGCACCGGACGGGATGAGCCCGCAGGCCATCCTCAACGCCATCCATGACCGCGCCGCCGAACTGGTGGACCAGCAGTACCGCTGCTGGAACCAGGTGCTGCGTCCGGCCCTGGGCGAGGCCGGCGTCGGCATCCTCGCCAACAAGACCTGGACCCCGCGCCAACGCCGTTGGCTGCGCGCCTACTTCCGCAACGAGATCATGCCGGTGCTGTCGCCGCTCGGCCTGGACCCGTCACACCCGTTCCCGAAGATCCTCAACAAGTCGCTGAACATCGTCGTCGTGCTGAAGGGCACCGACGCCTTCGGTCGCGCCGGCCACCTGGCACTGGTGCGTGCACCGCGTTCACTGCCGCGCATCATCCAGCTGCCCGAGTCGCTGGGCGGCCCACAGAACTTCGTGCTGCTGTCGGCGGTGTTGTCGGCCTTCGTCGATGAGCTGTTCCCGGGCATGGATGTGCAGGGCGCCTACCAGTTCCGCGTCACCCGCAACTCCGAACTGGTGGTGGACGAGGAAGAAGTGGAGAACCTGGCGCTGGCGCTGCGCGATGAGCTGGTCGACCGCGGCTATCGCCCGGCGGTACGTCTGGAGATCGCCCACGACTGTCCCAAGCCCATCATGCAGACCCTGCTGCAGAATTTCGGCCTGTCCGAAAACGCGGCTTACCGCATCGATGGCCCGGTCAACCTCAACCGCGTCATCCAGGTGTATGACCTGTTGCAGCGCGCGGACCTGAAGTACCCGCCGATGACCCCGCGCGTGTTCAAGTCGCCCGAGGGCATCTTCGAGACCGCCGCACAGGGCGACGTACTGCTGCACCATCCGTTTGATTCCTTCAGCACCGTGCTGGAGCTGATCCGCGAGGCCGCGGTCGATCCCAACGTACTGGCGATCAAGCAGACGCTGTACCGCACCGGCAAGGACTCGGGCATTGTCGAGGCGCTGATCCTGGCCGCGCGCAACGGCAAGGACGTCACCGTCGTGGTCGAACTGCGCGCGCGCTTCGATGAGGAAGCCAACCTCGGCCTGGCTGACCGCCTGCAGGATGCAGGCGTGCAGGTTGTCTACGGCGTGGTCGGCTACAAGACCCACGCCAAGATGCTGCTGATCGTGCGCCGCGAGGGCCGCAAGCTGCGCCGCTACGTGCACCTGGGCACCGGCAACTACCACAGCGGCACCGCCCGCGCGTATACCGACCTGAGCCTGATCACTGCCGACGCCGACATTGGCAACGATGTGCACCTGTTGTTCCAGCAACTCTCGGGGCTGGCCCCTAAGATGAAGCTCAAGTGCCTGCTGCAATCACCCTTCACCCTGCACGCAGGCCTGATCAAGCGCATCGAGCGCGAGACCAGGCTGGCCCAGGAAGGCAAACCGGCGCGCATCATCGCCAAGATGAACGCCCTCAACGAGGCGCAGGTGATCCGCGCCCTGTACGCGGCCTCGCAGGCCGGCGTGCAGATCGACCTGATCGTGCGCGGTGCCTGCACCCTGCGCCCGGGCGTGGAAGGCGTATCGGACAACATCCGCGTGCGTTCGATTGTTGGGCGCTTCCTCGAACACAGCCGCGTCTACTGGTTCGGCAACAACGGCGCGCCCGAGCTGTACTGCGCCAGCGCCGACTGGCTGGAGCGCAACCTGCTGCGACGCGTGGAAACCTGCTTCCCGATCCTGGATACCGATCTGTCCCGGCGCATCTACCGCGAAGTGCTGCAGAACTACCTGGACGACAACCTCAATGCCTGGGACCTGCAGGAAGACGGCCGCTACATCAAGAGCACGCCCGCGCCTGGCCAGCCGCCACATTCGGCGCAGCAGGCATTGATGGAAGGGCTGTAACCAGCAGCTACCGGGAACAAGTGACAGGAACCAGTGCAACAGCGGGCATCCGCCCGCTTTCACTGGTTCCTACGTGGGCGACCGTTAGCGTCTGGGCCACTCGCCGCAGATTGCGCCGCCACTGGTTCCCGGACCCCGCATCTATGTCCCTGGTTACTTCATCCGCTACCATTCCGCCATGCCCCAGTCCTCTCTGACCCCACCGCCCCTGCAGGACGGCGACCTGCTGGCCGCCATCGATCTGGGCTCCAACAGTTTCCACATGGTCATCGCACGCTACCTGCTCGGGCAGCTGCGGGTTGTCGACCGCCTGCGCGAAACCGTACGCATGGCCGATGGCCTGGATGGCAAGGGCGGTCTGTCGCCCGAAGCCCGCCAGCGCGCACTGGAATGCCTGGCCCGTTTCGGCCAACGCATCCGCAACATCCCGCCCTACCGCGTGCGCGCCCTGGCCACCAATACCGTGCGTCAGCTGCGCTCGCCGCTGACGTTCCTGATGCCGGCCGAAACCGCGCTCGGCCACGCCATCGAAGTGGTCAGTGGCCGCGAAGAGGCGCGCCTGATCTACCTCGGCGTTGCCCATGCGCAGCCGCCCAAGCCCGACCAGCACCGGCTGGTGATCGACATCGGCGGCGGCTCCACCGAGTTCATCATCGGCCAAGGCATGCAGACGCTGGAGCGCGAAAGCCTGCAGGCCGGCTGCATCGCCAGCACCAGGCGCTTCTTCCCCGGCGGCAAGCTGAGCAAGAAGCGCTGGAAGGACGCACTCACCGAGATCGGCGCCGAATTCCAGCCCTTCGCCAACAAGTACAAGGCGCTGGGCTGGCAGGAAGCACTGGGCTCGTCCGGCACCCACAAGGCGATCAGCGAGATCTGCGCAGCGATGAAGCTGAGCAAGGGCGCGATCACCGCCGAAGCGCTGCCGCAACTGCGCGAGGAACTGCTGCGCGCCAAGAACATCAACGAGATCGTGTTGCCGACGCTGTCCAACGAGCGCCGCCCGATCATCGCCGGTGGCGTACTCGTGCTGGAAGCCGCGTTCCAGGCCTTGGGCCTGCAGAAGCTGCTGGTCAGCAAGGCGGCGATGCGCGAAGGCATCCTCTACGACATCATGGGTCGCGCCAACGACAACGATCCGCGTGACGAGTCGGTGGCCGCGCTGACCCAGCGTTACGCCATTGACGAAGCCCAGGCGCAGCGTGTGGAAGCCACCGCGCAGCGCTTGTTCGAACAGGTATCCGACGCCTGGAAGCTGGATGTCGACGATGCCCGCATGCTGGGCTGGGCCGCACGCCTGCACGAGCTCGGTTTGATGATCGCGCACAGCGGATACCACACCCACGGCAGCTACGTGATCGAGCACTCGGACATCGCCGGCTTCTCGCGGCAAGAGCAGCAGATGCTGGCCGCGCTGATCCGCACCCATCGCCGCGGCATCCCCAAGAGCGCCTTCGAGGCCCTGCCCGAGCGCCTGTTGCTGCCGGCCAAACGCACGGCGGCAATACTGCGGCTGGCGGTACTGCTGCACCGCGCCCACGAGTCCGACCCGATCCCGACCCTGGAGCTGTCCGTAGACGGCAATGCCCTGTCGCTGATCCTGTCCAAGGACTACATCGACGCCCGCCCGCTGCTGCGCGCGGATCTGGTCGGCGAGGCAGAAGGCATGACCGGGCTGGGTTTCAGCTTCCGCCCGTTCGTGGCGTGAGCGGCACCCGCTCACACCACTGATGCGGGCGTCCACGCCCACGCGCGACAGACAAAACCACGGCCCTTCGCATGCCGTGGTTTTCGTCATCCATGGCCGTCATAAAGCGGTCAGATCACAGTAACAGGTGCTTCATCGGCTACGCGCATCCTCGCCAAAAACCGGGAGCCAGCCATGCGCTTTGCGATCGTCACCGAGACCTATCCGCCAGAGGTCAATGGCGTTGCCTTGACCGTGCAGGGACTGGAACACGGCCTGCGCAGCCGCGGCCACGACGTCGATGTCGTACGCCCGCGCCAGCAGCAGGAAGGCGCCGGCGGCGCCCACGAGATGCTCGTGCGCGGCGCAGGCCTGCCGCGTTATCCCGGCCTGCGTTTCGGCCTGCCGGCACCGTTGCGGCTGGCCCGGCAATGGCAACAACAACGTCCGGACGCGATCTACGTGGCCACGGAAGGCCCGTTGGGATGGTCGGCCATGCGCACCGCGCGGCGGCTCGGTATCCCGGTCGCTTCAGGCCTGCACACACGTTTTGACGAATACCTGCCCGACTATGGCGCTGCCTGGTTGCAGGGCACCGCACTGCGCTGGATGCGGCGCTTTCACAATCAGGCAGAAGCCACCTTGGTTCCCACCCGCGAGTTGCAGCAGTTCCTTCTGGACAACGGTTTCTCCCGAGCGCGGTTGCTCGCGCGCGCGGTGGATGGCAGTCAGTTCGACCCAAACAAGCGCGATGCTGCCCTGCGCGCCGACTGGGGCATCGAAGGCGAAGGCTTTGCGGTGATCTACGTCGGCCGCATCGCCGCGGAGAAGAATCTGGGCTTGGCCATCAAGGCATTCCGCCGCATCCAACAACACCGGCCGAAGGCACGCTTTGTCTGGGTCGGCGACGGCCCGATGCGCGAGAAGCTGGCCGAGCAGAATCCGGACTTCATTTTCTGCGGTGTGCAACGCGGCGAGGCATTGGCACGGCATTTCGCCAGCGGCGACCTGTTCCTGTTCGCCAGCCGCAGCGAAACCTTCGGCAACGTCACCCTGGAAGCCATGGCCAGCGGCGTGGCGACGGTGGCCTTCAACTACGGCGCGGCCCGCGAACACCTGCAAAGTGGACACAGCGGCGTTGCGGTCGACAACGACGAGAACTTCATCGCCGCCGCCGTGCAGCTGGCCAATGATGACGAAATGCGCACCACGCTTGGTGCTAATGCCAGCCGCGCGATGCAGCGCCTGCACCCGGAGCGGGTGGTCGCCGAATTCGAAGCACTGCTCAGCGAACTGGCCTCCCGGAGACGCTGCCATGCGATTGCTGCCGCCTGAAGGAATCGCCGCGCGCGAGGCACGCTGGTGCCGCCGCGCAAATCGCTACGGCCGCCGCCGAGGCATCCGCCGCCTGTTCTCGGTGCTGAGCCGGCTCGGCGATGGCGTGTTCTGGTACATGTTGATGGGCGCGCTGGTGTTGGCCGATGGCCTGGATGGCCTGCAGGCCTCGGCGCACATGGCTGCCACCGGCGTGCTGGCGCTGACCCTGTACAAGCTGCTCAAGCGCTGGACCCGGCGCCCGCGCCCATTTGCCGCAGACCTGCGCATCCGCGCCTGGGTGGCACCGCTGGATGAATACAGCTTCCCGTCCGGCCACACCCTGCATGCGGTGTCCTTCACCGTGGTGGCGCTGGCCTACTATCCCTGGCTGGCCCCGTTGCTGCTGCCCTTCACCGTCGGTGTAGCGCTGTCGCGGGTGGTACTGGGCTTGCATTACCCCAGCGATGTATTGGCTGCCACCGTCATCGGGGTGCTGCTGGGCGCGGGCTCGCTGCAGCTGTTGCCGCTGCTCGCAGGCTGATCAGGCTCTACAATGCGGGCATGACAACGCTGTTCATCTCCGACCTGCACCTGGACCCCAGCCGTCCAGCCATCACTGAGCTGTTCCTCGACTTCCTGCGCGGCGAAGCGCGGCAGGCTGAGGCGCTGTACATCCTGGGCGACCTGTTCGAAGCCTGGATCGGCGATGACACGCCTTCCAGCGCCGCCGATGCGGTCGCGCTGGCGCTGCGTGAAGTCAGCGACGCCGGTGTGCCGGTGTACTTCATCCGCGGCAACCGCGACTTCCTGCTGGGCAACGACTATGCCGCGCGCGCCGGCATGCGCATCCTGCCGGATCCCTCGGTGATCGAGCTCTACGGCAAGCCAGTGCTGCTGCAGCACGGCGACCTGCTGTGCACCGATGACGTCGCCTATCAGGCCTTCCGCGCACAGACCCGCAACCCGGCCTTCATCGCCCAGTTCCTGTCGCAGTCGCTGGAAGCACGCGTGGCCTTCGCGCAGAAAGCCCGTGCCGCCAGCCAGGCGCATCAATCGGAAATGAAGCAGGACGACAAGGCGACGTTTGAAACCGTCACCGATGTCGCAGCCGCCGAGGTGGTTGCCACCTTCCAGCGCTACGGCGTGGACACGATGATCCACGGTCACACCCATCGCCCCGCGATCCATACCGTGAACGCAGGCGAGCACAGCTTCACCCGCATCGTGCTGGGTGACTGGTACGAGCAGGGTTCGGTGTTGCGTGTGGATGCGGATGGCTTCCGCTTGGAAGCATTGGGCTGACGCTGCTTGTAGGAGCGGCGTAAGCCGCGAAGCTGGAGCAAAGAGAACCGCCAGAGTTGGCTGCAATCGCAGACCTTTCTGGCGGTTCTTGCATTTGCGGCTTCGCGGCTGACGCCGCTCCTACAAGGCTCGGCCATATGTTTTTTGGGAGCGGTGTGAGCCGCGAAGCTGGCACAAAAAAGCCGCCAGGCATGCCTGCAATTGCAGACCTGTCTGACGGCATTTGCTTTTGTGGCTTCGCGGCTGACGCCGCTCCTACAAACACGTGGGATCAGGGTGCCTCGACAGGCACCGACGGGTCGCGGGCGCAGCCCTTGAAGGTGTCCTTGCCCAGCACGAATTCAGCGGTGAACGGGTGTTTCAGGTCGGACATGCCGTCCGAGCACTCGGCACGCTGCACGGTCAGCCGGAAGGCTTCCTTCCCTTCCCCGCCCTGCACTACCAGCAAGCCATCCTGCAGCGCGCGGCTGCCTTCCAGATGCAGCGGGCTGGCCTGGGTTTCCGGGGTGCTGTAATCGAGCTTGGCACCGTCCACGCGTACACCCCAGAACGGCTCGGTGCCGGAGGCCTGCACGATGACCGGGAAATCATCCTTGGCAGCGGCTGCTTCAGCCGCTGCGACAGGCGCAGCCGGAGCCGGCGCCGTGGCGCTGGAATCAGCCGCAGGCTTGGGTCCGTTGCACGCCGACAATGCCACGGCCAGCGCGGCCAGCGTAAGAATCTGCTTCATCGTTTTCTCCTTGATTGCATCGTTGCCGATCGAGGACACCGTGACATGCGACTCGACCTGATGTTGGCGCATGCCCTTGCATCAACCCGTGAAAGACAGGGATACGGAAAGCCGCATCTGCCACGCCGATGGTGGAATGCAGGCAAGCTGGCCGTCAATCGGACACGGCCCGAGTTGCGGGAATCATTCATCGTTGCGCCCTGCCATGCCGACGGGAACAGGCGCCGCCAATGACGCGGCGGCCTGGGTCACCGCGCGCGGCATTCAACCGGCTTGTTCAACCAGATAGTCCAGTTCGTCTTCATCGAAACCGGCCAACAAGCGCGCTTCCAGATTGAAGGGCCCGCGCAGATAGCCACCGGCGTATTCGCCCAGCAGCTCCTTGAACCGCTTGCGTGGCTCGACACCAACGCGCGCGCAATACCAGTGGTACCAGCGCGTGCCGGCAGCGACGTGGGCCACCTCTTCGCGCAGGATCACCTCCAGCACGTCGGCAGTCGTTGCATCGCCCAGCGAACGCAGCTTGCTGATCATCGCCGGTGTCACATCCAGACCGCGCGCTTCCAGTACCCGCGGCACCAGGGCCATGCGTGCCAAGCCGTCGTGCGCGGTCTTCTCGCACATTTCCCACAGGCCGTTATGGGCGGGGAAATCGGCGTAGTCGTGGCCATGTGCCAACAGACGATCACGCAGCAATACGAAGTGGCGCGACTCATCATCGGCACAGCTCACCCAATCGGCGTAGAAACTGCCCGGCAGGCCGCGGAAGCGATACACCGCATCCCAGGCCAGGTCGATGGCATTGAGTTCGATATGGGCGATGGCGTGGATGAAGGCGGCGCGTCCATCCACCGAACCCAGGCCACGGCGCGGCAGGTCGCGCGGATGCACCAGCACCAGTTGCGGCGGGCGGCCCGGCGCGCGGATGGGGTCGGGCTGTGGCGCTTCTGCCGGCAGCTTCAATGTGCCTGCGCGATAGCGCGCGGCGTAGTGCTGGGTAAGTGCGACTTTCTCAAGCGGGTCGACGGCGGCCATGCAGATGCAGGCGGCGTCGAGCAGGGAGAAGTCGGCTGCTTCGGGCGGTGATAGGTAGCTTGTGTCTGCAGCTGCAGGCTGTGCTTGTTGCCGGTTCATGGGTGCTCGCACATTGCTGCTTCGTTCTGCCCTCGCCCCAACCCCCCTCCCGCAGGGAGAGGGGCTTTCAGATCAGGCGCGGCGCTGGGTCTTGGCTTCGTCCGAACGCAGTTGCTGGATGCGCTCGAAGTAACCCGGCTCGATGCCGGTGACGTATTCGCCGTTGAAGCAGGACGAATCGAATTCCTTCAGCTCCGGGTTGCCTTCACGCACGGCGACTTCCAGGTCTTCCAGGTCCTGGTAGACCAGCCAGTCGCAGCCCAGGTGCTTCTCGATTTCCTCGACGCTGCGGTTGTGCGCGACCAGTTCTTCGGCCGCCGGCATGTCGATGCCGTAGATGTTCGGGAAACGCACCGGCGGCGCGGCGCTGGCCAGGTAGACCTTGCGTGCGCCGGCATCGCGCGCCATCTGCACGATCTGCTGGCTGGTGGTGCCGCGCACGATGGAGTCATCGACCAGCAGCACCACGCGGTTGCGGAATTCCAGATGGATGGGGTTGAGCTTGCGGCGCACGGACTTCACCCGCTCACCCTGCCCCGGCATGATGAAGGTGCGGCCGACGTAGCGGTTCTTTACGAAGCCTTCGCGGTACTTCACGCCGAGCACGTTGGACATCTCCAGCGCGGCATCGCGCGAGGTGTCCGGGATCGGGATGATGGTGTCGATGTCATGGTCCGGACGCAGGCGCAGGATCTTCTCGCCCAGCTTCTGGCCCATGCGCATGCGCGCCTTGTGCACCGACACGTTGTCCATCATCGAGTCCGGGCGTGCGAAATACACGTACTCGAAGATGCACGGCGTCTGCTGGGTGTTGGTCGCGCAGATCTCGGTGAACAGCTCGCCGCGCTCGGTGATCACCACCGCTTCGCCCGGCGCCACATCGCGCATGCGCTCGAAGCCGAGCACGTCCAGCGCCACCGATTCGGAAGCCACGGCGTACTCGACGCCTTCGGCATGGTTGCGCTTGCCCAGCACCAGCGGACGGATGCCGTGCGGGTCGCGGAAGGCCACCAGGCCCAGGCCCAGCACCACGCTGACCACCGCATAACCGCCCTTGCAACGACGGTGCACGCCGGCCACGGCGCGGATCGCCGCTTCCGGGGTCAGCATGCGCTGTGCGTCCAACTCGTAGGCGAACACGTTCAACAGCACTTCGCTGTCCGAATCGGTATTGATGTTGCGGCGGTCGGCCTCGAACACCTGGCGACGCAGCGCCTCGGTATTGATCAGGTTGCCGTTGTGCGCCAGCGCGATGCCGTACGGCGAGTTGACGTAGAACGGCTGCGCCTCGTCGGTGCCTTCCGAACCTGCAGTCGGGTAGCGCACATGGGCAA
This sequence comes from Stenotrophomonas sp. STEN029, assembly GCF_056760015.1. Taxonomy (NCBI): domain Bacteria; kingdom Pseudomonadati; phylum Pseudomonadota; class Gammaproteobacteria; order Lysobacterales; family Lysobacteraceae; genus Stenotrophomonas; species Stenotrophomonas sp. STEN029. Next base: position 15,658 of record NZ_JBRREC010000094.1, read on the forward strand.
TGCCGATGCGCCCCTGCAGCAGCGCCATGCGGCGCTCGTCGAAAACATCACGGACCAGGCCGTTGGCCTTTTCCACCCGCAGGCGGGTGCCGTCAGCGGTAGCGATACCGGCCGCATCCTGGCCACGGTGTTGGAGGACGGTCAGGCCGTCATAAAGCTGCCCGGCGACGTTCTGGTTGCCGACGATTCCGACGATGCCACACATGTTGCGCGATCTCCGCTGGGCGATGCCCGTTAACGTGAAGGTGGCCGTGCCTGGCCTTGAGGCTCAACCCGTATCGGCTTGAGTTGACCCGGGCGCACCTGCGCCGGATCGATGTTGGAGGGCAACGCCCCCGCCGGGTCAGCTCGGCCTTGCTCTGCACTGCGCTGGCGGGGATCAAAACGCGTCCCTTCCAACGGCGCCGGTAGCAAGCCACTGCCCGCATCTGCTTCGTTCGGTCCGCCATTATCGCCTGCCAACACCGACTTACCCAAGTCCATCAGCGCCATTGCCGGCGATTCAGGTGGCTGTGGCAGCTTTTCACGCATCCAGCCAGCCATCGGCTGCAGCCACGGCACCACACTGGACTGGCGCCAACCCGGCTCCTGAGGCATCGAGGTGAAACCCAGCAGCAGTACCGCCAGCACCGCGAACAGCCCCCCGCGCACCACGCCCAACGCCAGGCCCAGCAGGCGATCCGGCCATTTCAGCAGCACCGTGGCATCGACCACGCCACGCAGCAGGCGCCCGACCAGGGTCGCCGCCAGCAACACGCCGATGAATACCAGCAGATAGCCGCCGATGTATTCGCCAGTGCTGGGCTGGCCTTGATCGGCCAGCAGCAGGGCAGCGCGCTCACCGTAGGAGAACGCGGCCGCAGCGGCCAACAGCCAGTTCACTACACCGAGCACGGTCGCCAACAGGCCGCGCATCAGTCCGAACAGGGCCGACACACAGATCAGCGCCAACAACAGCAGATCAATCACCGCAGACCCCGCACGTGAGGCGCAGCACTGCGCGACTGCTCGACGGGACGCAACGCCGCATCAAGGATGCGGGCGGACCATGCCGGCAATGCCGACCTTGGCCGCGACCTGCGCCTTGAGCTGTTCGGCCTGCTCGCGACTGGCAACGGGGCCAACACGGACACGGTTGAGCACGCCGTTATCGGTACGCACCTGTTCAACAAACGCACTGAAGCCGGCGGCACGCGCGCGATCACGCAGCGCATTGGCATCGGCGGCCTGGCCGAAGGCACCCAACTGCACGGCGAAACCCACGCCGCTGGCGGCCGGTGCAGCCGGGGTGGTAACCGCCGGCTTGGCCGGGGTTGCCGCTACCGGCTTGGCCGGTTCAGGCTTCGGTGCTTCCGGCTTGGGCGCTGCCGGTTTGGGCGCTGCCACGACCGGCTTGGCCGGCTCCGGCGGCAAGGCCTCGGTGCGCACCGGCGCAGTATTCGAGGCGGCCACAGGGGTGCTGCTGGTAGCCGGTGTGGCGGCAGCGGTCGGTGCAGCAACGGTGTTCTCGGCAGTGGCGTTGAGCACCACCACCTGCGCGTTCACGTCGTTGCGGACCTTGCCCGCTTCCAGCCGCACCAGCTCAGCCTGGGCACGATCGGCATACGGGCCGATGCGCACACGCCAAGCCTGGCGACCATTGATGGTGTCGGCCTGGCGGAAGCCCGGCAGATTGGATTTCTTCAGGTGCGCGATCACCGCATCGGCGTCGGCCTCGCTGCCGTAGGCACCAAAATTGACCGCGTAGTTGCCAGCGGCAGTCGCCGGCAGCAGGCCATTGGCCGGCGGCTCGACGGCGGCGGCCACGCCGGTTTCCGGTTGCGCGGCCGGCATGCCCAAGGCACCACCCGCCGGTGCACCCGGCGCGACCAGCGGTAACTCACGGGTCTCGAACTGGCCTTCGGCCGGTGCTGCGGGCGCGCTGAGCGGCACGTCCTGTACGCCACTGTCCGGTGCAGGCCCTTTGACCAGCATCGGCAGGAAGATCACGGCAAGCGCCACCAGAACGATGGCACCAATCAGTCGCTGTTTCAGAGGAGTTTCCACAATTGGCGTATGCGCGGCGCGGCGGAGTGCCCCGGTGATTATATGCGGGGCACGCGCGGCAACGTCTTAGTCAGCTGAACGGAGTACCGGCAGCGCCTCGGCCACCGTATGGAAGGAGCCGAACACCAGCACCCGGTCGCCTGGCCTGGCCTGGGCCAATGCAGCGTCCAGCGCCGCGCTGACGTTGGCGGACAAACCGGCCTCGGCGGCATGGGTCTGCGCCAGGCGTTCGCGCAGGTGTGCGGCGGTCTGCCCGCGCGCCCCTTCCAGCCCGGCCAGGAACCAGCCATCGACCTGCGGCTGCAGGGCTTCGACTACTCCCACGGCGTCCTTGTCGGCCAGCGCGGCATACACGGCCAGCGTGCGCCCCTGCACCGGTTCGGCCTTCAATGCCGCGGCCAGCGCAGCAGCAGCCTGCGGGTTGTGGCCGACATCCAGCAACACCTCCACATCACCGCGCTGGAAGCGCTGCAGGCGCCCGGCGACATGCGCATCGGCAATGCCCTGCGCCCACGCCGTGCGCGGCACCGGCTTGTCCAAGGCGCGCAGCGCAGCGACCGCAGTGGCGGCATTGTTGCGCTGGATAGGCGCCCACAATGCCGGCTGCGGCAGTTCCAGGCGGAACGAGACATCACGCCAGCGCCACAGTTCGCCATCAATGTCCTCGGCGAAGAAGTCGCTGCCGAAGCGGATCGCATTGGCACCGAGCACGTAGGCGCGACGCAGCACGCTGGAGGGCGGATCGATCTCGCCGAGGATCAGCGGCTTCCAGCCGCGGATGATGCCGGCCTTCTCCTGGCCGATGGCTTCGCGATCGGCGCCCAGCCAGTCGGCGTGGTCGATATCTACAGTGGTGATCACCGCCACATCGGCGTCGATGATGTTGACTGCGTCCAGCCGTCCACCGAGGCCGACTTCAAGCACGGCCAAGTCCAGGCCGGCCTGCTGGAACAGCCACAGCGCACACAAGGTGCCGTATTCGAAATAGGTCAACGCGGTGTCGCCACGGGCGTCTTCGACCGCATTGAAGCCGGCCACCAGGCTGGCGTCATCCACATCCTTGCCATCGATGCGCACGCGCTCGTTGTAGCGCAGCAGGTGCGGCGAGGTATAGGCACCTACCTTCCACTCCGCCGCGCGGGCAATAGACTCGATGAAGGCCACGGTCGAGCCCTTGCCATTGGTGCCGCCGACCACGATGCAGTGCTCCGACGGCCGCCCCAACTGCATGCGCTGGGCAACCTCGCGCACGCGCTCCAAGCCCATTGCGATGGCTTGCGGGTGCTGCTGTTCGATATGGGCGAGCCACTGTTCAAGCGTGGCGGGACGGGCGGAAGACATGCGGAAGACTCTCGGGATCATGGGCCGGCACTGGAAGCCGGCTGCGCGTTGCGCGCGGGAATGGCGCCCATGATACAGCGGCGGCTGCACGTGGCCGCCAAGCTTGCCGGCATGTCATACCGGGCCCGCGTGTAGTGGCGCGCCCAGGGAGGGAGTGGGGTGAACCGTGTGGGCTGACCCGAGACTGGGTGGGCTGCACAGGGGCGG